>CAYVHJ010000001.1:0-14683 GCA_964451235.1 uncultured Candidatus Saccharibacteria bacterium
GAGGAGCTGAAGGTGAAATTTCCGCTCCCTGCGAAGCTCCCGTTGTTGTTGAACTGCACCTGCGTGTCGCTTCCTCCGGGAGTACCCGAGCCTCCGCTTCCCGTGATGCAGGTACCGTCGATTGCAAAACACCCGTCCGCGAGATTGATCCCGCCCGTGAACGTGGAGGAGCCAGTCGTCGTGATGTTAAGTGCCGCCGCTTGGATGCCGCCGCTGAAGGTGGAGGTGCCGGTGCCCGTGACGGAGAGGGAGGTGGCGGAGACGCTTGCGCCGGTGATCGTCGCATTTCGTATCGTCCCGCGGTTCCACGTGGAGTCGTTCACATCGATCGTGTCGAGTTGGTCGATGCGCAGCGCGCCGCCGACCGCGTTGTAGTTGTTGACGATCTGCGTCGAATTGGCGGAGCCGACCGAGGCGACGGCGTAGATCTGCGAGGAGAGCGAGCTCTCGAGCTCGCCCAGCCGCGCATTCAGTATCTCTTCCGTAAGGCCGCCTGCGGCAGCGACGATGCGCTGTGTCTCGACCACACGCTCGATGACACGTTCGACGGGCTCAACGTACACGCGCTTCACATCGATGGTTTGCGACGGAGGTTGCGGAGCGTCTGTCGCCCGCGGTACCGCGCGCGGCGCGACGCGGGCGACGGGTTTCCCGCTTGAGCCTTCGACGAGTGCTCGCGGGAACATAATGTCGTAGACCAACGAATCGACGTGCGTGTTGAGAGTCTTGGCGAAATTCTTGAGACCATTCGCCAGAGTACCAAAAGGATTCTCCGCAGCCGCGGCAAATTGTTCGCGCGCCTCGCTCACCAGCGAGGCGCTCAAACCCGTCGAGCGTTCCGCGATGCGTGCATACTGGGCATCGACAAAGAGATAGGTTCCGACTGTAAAGAGGACCGCGACAATAACGGCGAATAGTTTGTGCAAGAATTCAATGACCGGCGGGAGCGCGTGCGCCTCCATGCGCCCTCTGATGGACGCCGCGTGCATAGACACAGCCGCGAGGAGATTTGCCGCGCGTGCTTCCGCGCGTCGTCGCTCTTCTCTCAACGCGGCGGCATTTTCTTCGACCCGCCTCGCTTTCTCGCGCGCCTGCCGATCTAGAAAATTTTTGAGCGAGGTCTCGCTCACGTACCAAGTGCCGGCGAGCAGCTTGCCGTCGACGGAACCTTCGCGGCACAGGCGCGAGATGTAGTCGGCGGAGAGGCCGACCTTCGGCGCGACGTCCTTGGACCGAACATACGCGCTGTCGTTGAGGGGGATTTGCCAAGTCACAAAGCTCGACAGAAAACGCAGACGTACTCTCGTTATTCTGTCTATACAGACATTTTACCCCTCTGTGGTTCAGAGTGGATGACTTACCCACATGTCGCTTGGGGACAGCACACAACATGCCGCCGCTACGCCAGAGCGAGTCCGATCGCCAATATATAGTGAGCGAAAATCCCTAAGGCCCAGCGGCGGACAGCGCGAAAGGAGGGTGTCGCTGCCTGCTTGCTACCGCTCCGAACAGCCGAGATACCGGAGGCGAGATTCGGAAATAAGCGCTGTTCCCAAATCGGGTTGCTAGATAGCCTGATGCTGCAGCAAGATGAGATAGTTCCCGATGCAGTCGTTCTCAAACTAATGGCGTGGCTGGGCGGTATGCTCTCGTGTATACTCCCGCTCATGACCATCGATGCGCTGATCATCCTTGCTGGCGGGTTTGTAATCGTGCTTCCGTTTTTGGGGTTCCCGAATAGCTGGGATACGGTACTTTTGTTCTTGGTTGGCGTTTTCATCATCGGGCTCGGTATCATGGTACGTCGTCGCAGCGAGTCTCGGCCCCGAAGGGGAAGCACGTTTGTTGAAAATCTGCCTGCTGACAAAGCAGGTACTCTGCGCGACCCCGGCACTCATGATTCGTCCTAGCTTCGGCTTTGTCGCATCCGTCGCATTTGTTGTCGTCGGTGTCGCGAGCGCTGCTGCACTCGCGTCTGCGCCCAGTGTCTCCTTCATTCGTCTGGGGGCAACATCGACTCCGCCCTCCCTCGAGAGCCGGCCGAGCGTAATGCACCTTCCGACACCCGAGCCGATGTATGCTATCTATATGTCACAGTGTGCGGTCGGCACTCTCTCGCTCCGCAATACGCTCGTGGAATTCATCGATTCGACAAAATTAAACGCAGTCGTTATCGATATCAAAGATTACGCGGGAAAGATTTCATTTTCCACAGAAAATCCCGCTCTCGCGGGCTCGGTCTCCGAAAAATGTGGGGCCGACGATATGAAAGAATTCATCGAGAAACTCCACGAGAAGGGGATTTACGCTATCGGCCGCATCACGGTGTTCCAAGATCCGTTCTTCACGAAGAACCATCCGGAGCAATCGGTGCAAAGCAAAAGTCGCCCCGGAGAGCCGTGGAAAGACTTCAAGGGACTCTCGTTTGTCGCGGTGAATAGCACTCCGTTCTGGGATTACATCGTCGAGCTCTCAAAGGAATCCTACGCACTCGGTTTCGACGAGCTGAACTACGACTACGTGCGATGGCCTTCCGACGGCCCGATGTCAGACATCGTTTACGCGACGCAGAATCACGCGGGCGATCTCGAGCGATTCTTTCAGTATCTGAATACGAAGGTAAAGCCCTTGGGTGTCGTCATGTCGGTTGATCTCTTCGGCATGACGACGACCAACATCGATGACCTCAACATCGGTCAGGTCTTGGAGCGTGCCCTGCCGTACTTCGACTATGTAGCACCCATGGTCTATCCTTCGCACTACCCGAAAAGTTTCTTGGGGCTCGGGAATCCGAATAGCGATCCGTATCGTGTTGTCAATTACTCAATGAGCTCCGCAGTGCGGCGTACGCGTGCAACGACGACACCGATTGGCTCTTTCTCCTTCACACGAATCGGGACATCAACCCCCGCTATGTACGAAAAACCTGCTTATCCGGTTACAAAATTGCGCCCATGGCTGCAGGACTTTGATTACGGCAAAGACTATCTTCCCGCCGACATCCTCGCGCAGATGAAGGCGACATACGACGCCGGCCTCACGTCTTGGTTTTTTTGGGATCCGGCGAACAGGTACACAAGCCTGCGAGCGGTGCTGCTAGCCGAGTAATATAGCGATATACTGTGGCAATGAGTTCGGATCAGCAAGACAATGACCGCCGCATCACGTATTTTGCGGCGACGCACACGCGCGGGAAGCGTGAGTTATTCTAGCGATTTTGTGCGCCGTGGACGATGGAGAGAATGACGATCTCGCCACGCTTCTCGAACGCTTTGTAGACGATGATGTAGGGATGCTCGATGATTTCGAGTGTTCCCGCAACGGCACCGGCGTGTCCAATGTATGCAAGACCTTCAGTAGCAAGTCGATTGATGCGCTCCCGGATGCGCGCCACCATGTCAGTTGCTGCTGGCAGGTTGTCCTTGGCGATCCAGGCAAAAACGTGGTCGATATCATCATCCGCTTTTGCGCGGATGATGACCTTCATACTCCGTATCGGAGACGAAGTCGTTTGTTGAACTCCGCAAGAGTAATCGTCTTCGGATTTTTCTCACGCAGACGACGGCGCACCTCGGCCGCCTGCTCTAGGGTGAGTCGTAAGCGGCTCTTGTCCTGCTCTTCCATGCTTTCCAGTATTTCTACTGCGTCTCTCTGGCGTTCCTTCGGCCACGTAAGAACTCGATTAAGCACTGTCTTCACTTCTCTGTCTGTCATACACGCCAGTATACCACGTCGCGTCTCGGCGCTATAATAACGGCATGAATCCTGATCAGCAAGACAATGACCGCCGCATCACGTATTTTGCGGCGACGCACACGCGCGGGAAGCGTGAGATGTTTGGCATACGCGCGGCGGATCGCGGTAAACATATCTACATCATCGGAAAAACCGGTATGGGCAAATCGACCATGCTCGAAAATATGGCCATACAGGATATCCAGAACGGCGAGGGAGTGGCCTTCATTGATCCGCACGGCGCGACCGCAGAGCGTCTTCTCGATTTCGTGCCGCACGAGCGCATCAAAGACGTGCTCTACTTTGCTCCCTTCGACACGGATTATCCGATCGGCTTCAACGTGATGGAAGACGTCGGTTACGACAAGCGGCACCTTGTCGTTTCGGGCCTCATGGGCGCTTTTAAGCGTATTTGGGTCGACATGTGGAGCGCGAGGATGGAATACATCCTGCAGAACACGCTCCTCGCACTCCTTGAATATCCTGATTCAACGCTCCTCGATGTGAATCGGATGCTCTCGAACAAGCTCTTCCGCGCGGCGGTCATTGAGAAAATTTCCGACCCCATCATTCGTTCTTTCTGGACGGAGGAATTCGCGACCTACACCGATACGTACACGCGCGAAGCAACACCCGCAATCCAGAACAAAGTCGGGCAGTTCACCAGTAACCCACTGATTCGCAATATCGTAGGACAGGCGAAATCCTCGTTCGACATGCGAAAGATAATGGACGAGAAAAAGATATTCATCGTCAATCTCTCGAAGGGGCGCATGGGCGAGACCAACGCGGCGCTCTTGGGCTCGATGCTTGTCGTAAAAATCTACCTTGCCGCAATGTCGCGCGCGGACGAGCCGTCGGTGCGCATGCAGCAGCTGCCGCGTTTCTACTTTTACGTCGATGAGTTCCAGTCGATGATGAACGAGGCATTTGCCGATATTCTTTCGGAGTCGCGCAAATATAAGCTCGCGCTCACGCTCGCGAACCAGTCCATCGAACAAATGGAGGAGAAAGTGCGCGACGCGGTTTTTGGCAACGTGGGAACGCTCGTGTGTTTTCGTGTCGGACCCTTTGACGCCGAAGTGTTGAAGACCGTGTTTGAGCCGACCTTCATGGTGCAGGACCTCGTGGGCCTCGGCATTGGGCAAATCTACCTCACTCTTATGATAGACGGCGTGGGATCGACTCCGTTTTCTTCAGAGACGCTGCCGCCGATCGAGGCGCCGCCTGTTTCGTACCACGATGACGTGATCCGATATTCACGCGCGCAATACTCGCGCCCGAGAGCCGAAATAGAAGCACTGGTCGCAAAGCGTCAAAAAGATTTTGCACCTTCCTCGAAGGCGCCTCGCGGCGGTGGTCCGTTTGCACGCAAATCTGATCACGGCCGCGGCAGAGGTGAAGAGGGCAATTTCTCGCCACATCTTCCGCAGGGTGATCGCGGAAGGCCAGCATACAGCGCTTCTATTTCGGCGCCCCAGAATCCCGGGCGACCGAGCGTTCGCGAGAATCCGTTTGCGGAGGGAGAGCACAGCGCGCTCCATGCGGCGCTCGCAGCTGCATCTCCCGCGGAAGGAGGACATACATCCGTGCCCTCTGCCGTTAGATCGCCCGCAGACATCTTGCGGCAACGTCGTGCCGCGAAAGAGGAGCGCATGCGTACGGAGACGCATGTGCCGCAGCCACAGGCTGTTGCAGCAGCGGCTCCCGCAACGCCGGTGCGCCCACAGCCTTCTGCTTCCTCGTTTGCACCAGTTCGTTCACCTGTTGACGAAGAATCTGGTGAAGTCTCGCATGAAGAGCTCCTCAAGATTCTCAAAGGGGAGGCTTGAGCCATGAATGCCCGACATGCCATACTTTTCGCCGCACTGTTCTTGATCGCGCCATTTGCATTTGCAGACCACAACATCAACATCAACACGGCGGACAAGGCGGCACTCGAGACACTCGTGGGAATTGGTCCGGCGAAGGCGCAGGCGATCATCGACTATCGCACAGAGAATGGGCCGTACGCCTCGATAGAGGACATTCAGAACGTGAGCGGTATCGGTCCCGCGACGTACGAGAATATCAAGGACCATATAACGGTACAGGGAGGAATCTCGACCTCTCCCTCTCCCGAAGCATCTGCCTCGCCAAGCGCTGGAGCTTCGTCCCCGCAACCCCCGACCTCCTCCGCGGTCGGATTCTCGGTCGATGGCGGCAGCGATCGCGCGGCAATCGTTGGTGCCGACGTGCAGTTTACCGCTCGCGCATATAGCGGTACGAAAGCGATAGAAAATGCAGGTTTTACGTGGAATTTCGGCGATGGCTCGACTGCGCAAGGCGCATACGTTACGCATCGATTCGAATATGCCGGGCGATATGCAGTGGTTGTCACCGGCTCGAATGACGGCGCGACGGCGACAGACCGCTTCACCATGACGGCCGAGCCGGCAGAGCTTTCCGTCCGCGTACTGCAGGATGGAAGTGTGGAAATCGAAAATCTCGCACATGATATCGACCTTTCGCACTGGAGCGTCCAGTCGACCGGCCAGCGATTCATGTTTCCCGAAGGCTCTCTTGTACTCGGCGGACAGACAATGCGCATTTCACCGAACACGCTGCACTTCTATGCTGGAAGCGCGACGGCACTCCACTACCCAAGCGGCGAGCTTGCGTTTAAGGCCGGAGAGAGCAAGGTCACTGTAGCTCCCGTACCTTCTCCTGCTGCACCGGCTCCGATACAAGCGGAAGCTACACAAGAGTCGGCGCTCGCTCCTCGTGCGAAAACCGTATCGCCGGCCGCCCCGAAAAATATTGTCGAGGCTGAAGAAAACGAGCCCATCGTGGACATCGCCACTTCGTCGCAGGTAGCTGCTGCCGGTGCCGCTTCGGGTTCGTGGACATGGTGGCTTGCCGCGGCGGGATTATCACTCGGTGCGGGTGCAGCTATCTATGTTGCGCGTCGATTCGGCCGGAAGGAATGGGATATCATTGAAGAGTGACGCTCGCGAGCATATGCGACTTGGAGTCGCGTATTTTTCTGCTGAAAAATCGCTCCCGCTCGGCCCGTCGGCCTGCGCGAAGACTCCAAAAACTACTCACGCCTACTCGCTTTATTGTGAGAGTGAAGAAAAAAATAGTAGTCGGACCCGCGAGCGCTACTGAGGGAAGGAGTTGGAAAATGAAGAAGGAACGGCTACAATCTGCCGATGACGTCGAACAATCCGTGGCAGCGAGCGCGCGCGCAGCTCAAGAACACTGGGAAGCTCCTTTCGCTCGATCCGCTACTTGCGGCGCGTCTCGAACATCCTGATCGTATCATTGATGTCTCGATCCCGCTCACCATGGACGACGGAAGCGTTCGGGTCTTTGAAGGTTTCCGCGTGCAGCACAACAACATTCGCGGGCCGTACAAGGGCGGCTTGCGCTACCACCCAAAAGTCGACAAGGACGAGGTCAAAGCACTTTCCTTTTGGATGACCATGAAAAACGCGGTCATTGATATACCCTTTGGCGGAGGGAAAGGCGGCATCTCGTTCGATCCGAAAAGACTCTCGGAGAGCGAGCTTGAGCGGCTCACACGCGGATTCGCCCGCGCACTCGCTCCCGTTTTGGGTCCTGATCAAGACGTACCTGGACCCGATCTCAATACGAATGAAAAAGTTATGCAATGGATCCGCGAGGAATATGCCCGGGAAACAGGCACCGATGCTCCCGCCGTCATAACGGGAAAGCCGCTCTCACATGGGGGTTCGGAAGGTCGCACGGAGTCGACGGGACGTGGGGGTTTTTACGCGCTGATGGAACTGCTGCGCCTTTCCGGGAGAGGCCACAGGGGAATGACGGTTGCCATTCAGGGGTTTGGCAACGTTGGAAGTTTTCTTGCAGGATATCTCAAAGACGCGGGATTCAAGATCGTCGCACTTGCAGACTCGAAGGGCGGCATCTACATCCCGAAAGGCATTCCGGATCTGAAAGCGGTCGCGGAGTGCAAGGCGAAGAGCGGCAAGCTCGCGGGATGCTACTGCGTGGGGAGTGTGTGCGATCTCTCAAATGTCGAGCGTTTGGGCGGTCGCGACATTTCTCCGGAGGAGATATTTGAACTGCCTGTGGACGTTGTTGTTCCCGCCGCGCTCGAAAATGCTATCACGAAGGAAAATGCGGAAAACATTCGGGCGAGCATAGTCCTTGAGATGGCCAACGGTCCCACGACGCTAGAAGCAGACGAAATTTTGCGAAAGAAAAAAATCACTGTGATTCCCGATATCCTTGCGAATTCTGGCGGTGTCGCGGTCTCCTACTTCGAGTGGTATCAAAACATGAACGGTGAGAAGTGGGTAAAGGACGATGTCTTCACAAAACTCAAAGAGAAAATGGAAGATGCGAGCCGCGCGGTCTACACAGCCTCGAAAGAATACAAGGTGACGCTTCGTGATGCGGCATACATCGTTGCGCTCACGCGTCTCGCAGAATAGTTTGCAATTGTAGGG
The DNA here is from genome assembly GCA_964451235.1 of uncultured Candidatus Saccharibacteria bacterium. GTDB lineage: Bacteria > Patescibacteriota > Minisyncoccia > Phycocordibacterales > UBA2100 > UBA10103. The sequence goes on from CAYVHJ010000001.1 coordinate 8,211, forward strand.
CGGCGGGCGTAGGGTGAGGCATGGACAAGTTCATCCAAAAAATTGCTAAAGAAGCCGGGGATGCGGTTTTGAAGCGCTTCGGAAAGGACAAGGAATGGTTCCGAAAATCGGAACATCGTATGGATATGGTGACCAAGGCCGACTATCTTGCTGACAAGATCATCACTACCGCAATTAAAAAAAGGTATCCGTCGCACGGTATTATTTCCGAGGAGAGTGGTGTACATAATCCGGATGCTACATATGTATGGACGGTAGATCCAATAGATGGCACCCTGAACTTTGCTTCCGGCATACCTCTTTTTGGGGTCATGATCGCGCTCGTCCGCGAGAAAGAGGTCCTGATTGCAGCTGTCTACATGCCGGCAACGCAGGAGTTTTTTTTCGCGAAAGCAGGCAGAGGTGCATACATGAATGGTAAGCGTATAACGTGCTCTCGTACCCGCGAACTATCCAAGAGCGCCGGATATGGCATTAGCACGCTTCGGCCACGCACGAGAAAATTTCTTCGAAATCTAGTCAGTTCCATAAAGGGCGACCAGGCAATTATCGGATCACTTTCGAGCTGCGCGAACGAGTGTTACGTGGCAGCTGGCAGGCGGGACTGGGTTGTTTTCCTAAGTGGCAAGATTTGGGATTTCACACCGGTGTATCTCCTTCTCAAAGAGGCGGGATGTAGGGTGACTGACACAAAAGGTAGGCCTTGGAAATTTGGCACACTCGAGATGGTCGCGGCGAATCCCGTTTTGCACAAGCAACTCATCAAATTGACCAAGGGGCTGTAGTGGCAGATACTGGCGGCGTGAGCAACCCTTCGAATACCTCAGGGCAAGCCAAGAACGGCTGGCGAGATTGGTACGACGCCGAGCGGGACGCGGGCGAGCGGATCGCGGACAGGGTCGCGGCATTCGTTGGCTCGTGGCCGTTTATCTACCTGCATGTCGTATGGTTCGGTTTTTGGATTCTCTATCCGGTAGAGGAGTTTCCGTTCGGGCTCCTGACGATGATAGTGTCGCTCGAAGCGATCATACTCTCCACCTTCATCATCATGTCTCAAAATCGCGAATCAAAGCGTGACAGGCGCCGCGCAGAAGCAGATTACGAGACGGATCTTGCGGCAAAAAAGGAGATCGAGGAGGTGCACAAGAAGCTCGACAGCATTTCTGCGCTGCTAGACCGTGAAAAATAGTCGCGGACACGCACTGTGATAGACTAGCAGACATTCACTATGTCGCGCGCACGTTTTGATGTTGAGAGCAAACTCGCGAAGCGCATAACACGGATAGGCGACTCCGCCATTCGAAAAATGATGATGGCCGGGCAGAAGGTCCCCGGCGCGATATCGCTTGCACAAGGAATCCCGCACTCAATGACGCCGCGATACATCCGAGAAGGTGTCATCGAGCTCCTCAAAGAGAACGATAGGATAGGGAAGTACTCTCTTGCGCCGGGACTTCCCGAGCTCCGCGCTGTCGTGGCCGAGATGCTCACGAAGAAGGGTAGGGAGCCCGTCAATCCCGATACGGAGCTGTGCATAACTGCCGGTGCGATCGAAGCACTCGCGATAACGATCTCCGCGATTGTCGAAGAAGGCGACGAGGTCATTCTCTTCGATCCGGGCTATCCGCCCTACATTCCGCAGGTGATGTTTGCGGGCGGAGCGCCAGTACTCGTGCCGCTACAGGCCGAAAACGGATGGAAGATAGATATCGAGAAACTGAAGGCTGCAGTGACACCGAAGACAAAAGCTCTTATTCTCTGCAATCCCTCGAACCCTACGGGCATGCTCATGGGCAAGGACGAGCTCGGTGCGGTCGCGGGGCTCGCTGCTGAGCACGGCTTTTTTATCATTGCTGATCTTACCTATGAATACCTCGTGTATGACAATGACGAGATCCCAAGCCTGCTCTCGTATCCGGAAATTCGCGACAGACTCATCATCGTGTATAGCTTCTCGAAGGAGTTTTCCATGACAGGCTGGAGGTGCGGCTATCTCTACGCGCCTCCCGCAGTGCTTTCACAGGCGATGAAGGTGCACGATCAATTCGTCCTTTGCGCGCCGACGCCTTCACAATATGCCGCGCTCGTCGCGCTCACAAATAAAACGGAGGAGGATCCCGACGGCCTCCACGCCGAAATGGCAGAGAAGCGCGACCTCGCCTGCGCGCGGCTCGACCGCTTGAGCCATCTCTTTTCATATGCAAAACCGCGAGGAGCGTACTACATTCTCGCGAAGTACAAGAAGCCGGATATTGATTCATGGACATTCGCTATGCGGCTTCTCGACGAAGCAAAAGTGGTCGTTATTCCGGGCGTTGCCTGCGGCCGCTCGGGTGAAGGCCATGTGCGCTTTTCCTACGGTGCATCGAAAGATCGAATCAACGAAGCATTCGATCGTATCGAAGCGTGGGCCAAGACACTCTAAAAAGAGGATCGGCCCGCAGTGTTCCCTGCGGGCCGCGGTATCAGGCTGCATGACGTCGTCAGCGTCTTCTTGTAGTCAGCCGTTGTCCTTCGAGCTCCTTTTGCTCTTCGACAACGGCGTCTTGACGCTGCTGAGCCATCGAGGCCTTGCCCTCATCGGCGGAAATTCCCGTCGGACCTTTCGGCTTACTTGATCGAAAGAACGGCGCAGGACAGTTGTCGTCCCAGTCGTGCATGTCTGGCTCCCTAAGAACAGTTGCGTTGACCATCCGCGAGCTTTCACCAAATTGAAAGCCCCCTCGTGAGAGGGGGCTGGTTTGATACGAATGATTACAGCATCAAGACAACCCTCTCTCACGAGAGTGAATGCCGTGATGCATGTAGCCGCGATTTAAGTTCATGGATCGAGTGTAACTGCCACACAGACGCTCGTCAACAACCCCAAGCTTCGCAGCTTGTCCACACCGCCTCGCGCGACGCTTGACATGGCGGCAGGAGACTGTAATGTGCCCAATAATGATGCGGATTTTCGGCAACGGACAAATGATTTCCCTTCGACGACGAGCGGCGTCTCTTTGAGGCTGCTTGTCAGCGTTTTTCCAAAAAGAATTCTGACAACCGGCCTCAAGCCGGATTGTTCTTAACAGAAGCCTGAATTTAACAGGACACAGAGTTTCAGCAATTCACGTCGACAAACCAACGAGGTCAATCATGGCTGGCAAGCAAGGCGACCGTGCAGCGCATTCGAGGCATGGTCAAATGGAAGAAGACGCGAAAGATCAGCTGCGTGCGTTTGGCTACGTGTTCCCGGGCGATCCCGGTTATGCGGACGCCATTAAACGCGGTTCGGATCGGATGGTCGCGAAAACCACACCGCATCCTACCGGCGCTCCGCAGCAATCTGCAAGCCCTGGCGACGACTACAAGACCCGCCGCGGTCGCGGCGGCTGAACGAGCTACGCAGGTCGAAGGCCGGCTGCCTGAAGCCTGCGGGAGAAGGCGGGCGGTTATTTCGTATCGTTCCCCCGCCCCCTTCTCACCCTTACTTTTTTGTGTAGAGTTATCAAAATTAATTGAAATCATGGATAAGAAACAAACATATCAGAAGGTTGCCTCATACGAGGCGAAGGAAGGTCAGATCGACCGTGTTTTGCTTTTGTATTCCGGCGGACTCGACACCTCGGTGATGCTCAAGTGGCTGCAGGATACGTATGGCGCCAAAGTCACGGCACTTACGCTCGACATCGGCCAGCAAAACGACGACCTCGATTTCATAAAGAAAAAGGCGCTCCACATCGGCGCTGAAGATGCCATTGTCTAACACGAGAAAAAAGAGTTCGCCGAAGATTTCATTGCCAAGGGGATTAAAGCCAACGCTGCATATCAGGGAGAGTATCACCTCTCAACACCGCTCGGCCGTGCTCTTACGGCGAAAATCGGCGTGCAGATTGCGCACAAGAAGGGCATCACGTGCATTGCGCACGGGTGCACCGGGAAAGGCAACGATCAAGTACGTTTCGACGGATACATTCTCGCACTCGACAGCACGATGAAGGTGATCGCGCCTGTGCGCGAGTGGAACATGGACAGGAAGCAGGAGATCGCATACGCGCTCAAAAATAAAATTCCGGTGCCGGTCAAGAAAAATTTCCCGTATTCAGTGGACGACAACATGTGGGGGATGACATGGGAAGGAGGCGAAGTAGAAAATCCCGCCTCGATCCCCAATGTGAAGCGCTTCCTCACGACATATACGCGTCCGGAGAATGCTCCGGCAAAAGGCGCGAAGATTAAACTGCAGTTCAAGAAAGGTCTACCGGTTGCACTAAATGGTAAAAAAATGCCGCTCGCGCAGCTCATCATGAAGCTTAACGTGATAGGCGGTGCGCATGGGGTGGGTGTCGAGTATATGCTCGAAGACCGTCTGATCGGTCTCAAGGATCGCGGCGTGTACGAACAGCCGGGCGCGCACGTAATTATCGCGGCCCACCGCACCCTCGAGCGCGGCGTCTCCACTCGTGAGCTTAATGCCATCAAGTCCGAGCTTGATACAAAATGGGGCTATCTGTGCTACGGAGCCAAGTGGTACGACCCTGCAATGGAAGCGATCAACGCGTTCAACGACAAAATGAATGAAAAAGTTGAAGGAGAGGTGACACTTGAGCTCTACCGCGGCAATGTCAATGTCGTCGCGACTAGTTCCCCATACATGCTCGGCCACGCTTCCTTCAACGTGAAGGAGGGCTACAAGTACAACGTCAATGCCTCAGCTGGATTCATCGAGGTGCACACTCTCCAGATGAAGATTGCGAACGAGGTTGCGCGCAAAAGGAAAAGGGGGTAATGTAATTAAGTTCCTATGCAAACGAATTCCACCCATATTGTGCGACGACAGGTAGCTTCTTTGAGGCTGCTTTAGAGCGTTTTCTCCAAAAAACTTTCAACTGGCGGCCTCAAGCAAAAGGCCGCTTAGTTCATTGAGTACAGAAAAAATAGAAGCCCGATCCGCCATCCGGCGGAAACGAGACATGTTGAGTGATGTGATCTCTGTTCTGCCCCGCCAATGAGGGCGGGACAGGATTGCCAACAAAACTCGCAAGAAGGAAAGGGATTCCAAATGAGGCAGAAATTCGACCCCAATAAGCCAACAGTGTGCATGTCTGATCTGCCGCACTGTTGGCGTGCGGAAGGAAATCCTTATGCTGAGGCGGCCAATCTTCTCCGCGGGGGCACTGACCCCTGGGAGGCAGCAAATGAGTGGAAGAAGACCGCGTGCGACTTAAACGCCGTGTACAACGTCGTTGTGATGCCATCCGGACGGAACCCTCAGACCACATTCGACAAGGTCTACATGGCCGACGTCGGGTGGTACTCAAGGAAGGCCAAGGCTTTCCTGCTGGCCAATCCGGCTGCCGCGCATCGTGTCGCCGAGCCCGACTACGTCAAACGGTTCTTCGAAAAGAAGCTCCGCCTCAAGGTCGTCGGGCCGACAAAAAATAAGTGGGAGGGATCCTCCTGCCTTCGGTTCTCGCCGCTTCGGCCTTTTGCGGTTCTCGGCTACGGCGTCCGAGCCACTCGCGAGTCCTGCGACGAAATCGCGCAATACATTGACCTTCCGGCGTCCAAGATTCTGCGTATTAAGGGGAAAAACCCGCATATTCACCTCGATACGCTGTTTGCCTCGCTCTCGAGCAGGCAGCCCCTCGTCGTGGTGTGCAAATCCGCATTCGCGGATGCCGACGGAGACTGGAACCCGGACGAAGCGTATGAGCGCCTTCTCGCCCTGATCGACGATGACAAATCGCCGGACGGAAGGAAGAAGACCTGCCTCGAATGCGTCTCGTCGAAAGACGGGGTGGGCTATGCCACTAATCTTCGAGAGGATCCGGACGGTCATGTCTATGTGCCGAACGGCCTCACGGAGTTCTACAGCAAGGTGCTAAGGCAGTATAACTACAGAGTTCACCGCCTGAATCTGCCCCGCATTCTTGTCGACGGCGGCGGCGCTGCTGCTTGTCTCACTAACGATCTCACTGAGGCCGTGAAGGATGGCTGGAAGCCACCTAAGCAGTACCTATTTGAGAACGTTCGGAATAAGCTCGAGGAGCGCATTGAGCGCTATCCCCGAAAGCAGCTCTGCTGGCAGTAATGGCAGCAGCGCGAAGGGGAGGACCAAGTTCTGCGTGAATCCCCTTCGCCCTTACGAAAGGAGACTCTTGATGAATAAGGAGACTCCGTTGTATCCGACGCTCGAGAGGGCGTTCAGGGATACGCCGGAATTGTTCCAAGTTCTGCTGGAGACGAATACTCCAGCGGCGATGAGCTCGATGGAGCTCGTTGCCACAAACTACGATTGGATCGGACCGGAGTTGGTCCGCACCATGAGCGCCGCGCGAAAGGCGGCCGAAAAGAAAGTCGGAGGTGAGTGATATGTACTCATCACACACCTCCGACACAGTTTTTTCCCAAAATATGCAGCTTGATTACCAAAAACCAAAGAAAGAAAAATTTACATATCCCGCGATTGCGCAGGCGCTTTCTGCTGCACC
>CAYVHJ010000002.1:0-14007 GCA_964451235.1 uncultured Candidatus Saccharibacteria bacterium
AGTGCGCGCGCCTCCGGTAGCAGTCGAAGAAGCGCTCGGCGTGCAGATGCCAGCGTAAATCCCAGAGATCCTGGTACGGATAGTCGAAGGGCGTGTGCCAGCGTCGCGGACGCATCTGATTCAGGTGCCACGGATCACCCATCGGCAACCAGATCCAGCGCATGTTGTTCCATCCCGATGGTTTGAAATTTTCCGGTTTTGAGATCCACACGCCGCGCATGCCCACGTGGTATTGGTGCTTGCCCATGTTGCGCCCAATGGCTCGGATTTGCTCGTTGATGTGGTAGAGCTGGGTGCGCGAGAAAGACTTCCATCTTTCGGTCGGATTGTCCGGATCGCCGACGATCTCTTTACGGATTTTGTCTAGTTCCGCCATCGCAAGACCCTGGAAGCGTCCTTCCGTTTCCCAATATCTTCCACCCGGTTTCCGCCTCTGTTCTACGTCCAGCGTGATGACAATCTGAAGCCAAATCTGCTCGTCGGGCCCGAGCGAGCTCATGCGCTCGATCACCTGCGCGAGCGGGTCGGTCTTATACTCCTCCTCCGGGTCCTTGTCGAGCTCGAACTCAATATAGGTCTTGATCGGATAGGCGTCGCTGCGCGGTTCGTAGCGGTAGTCGGTCGCATAGACCATTTCTTTGGACGGATCGTATATGTACTTTGACGCGTAATCCTCTACCTCGACGATCTCAACGTCGGGATATTGAGCATAGATAGCCGACTCAACGACCTTTCTATAACTCTCCCAGAGCCAGATGTAGAAGTGCACGTCGCCGCCGAAAGACGCAATTTCGAATGAGAAAATGGGGCGCACTTGCCCTAGCCACTTGCGGTGGAAGTAGGTCGTCTCCCCTGAAAAGATCCACAACTGTGAGAGCGCGAGCTCCATGCCGCGCGGCGATTTAACGAGATCGCGGGGCATCTTTACTTCCAAAAGAAGCGGCGTACGTCTCGAAAGAAAGTACGCCTGCACGTACCACACCCATGATTTCCATGTGCCGCCGACCGCGGCAGGTAAGATCCATATCGGCATCGTGCCAACGACCCACGCGGTAATAAAAAGCGGCAGATTCGGAATAAGCGTCCAGAGCGATAAGAGGAGTCCGAGGAAAATAGAGGTGAGGAACGTGCCGCGCGAAATGCCGAGAAGGTTTCCTATCGTGCCTTCGATAAATACCCTTAAATCGAGGCTGACGACTTCCGAAACAATACCGCGAATCACGTGCGACCCGATACCCCATTGCTGCTGCCGTACATGCTCCTCGCCGACACCGGGAACTTCAAAAGCCATGCGTTAATTCTAGCATTTCGCGACACGAAAAAAGGATGCCTGCAAGCATCCTTGTTCATTACTTACCGTATGTAGATTCTATTTCGCGACGGCGTACTTGCCGTCAGGGAGACGCACAAACATGGGATTCTGAAGGTTGACCGCGATGGTCGCGTCCTTCACGTAGCGCTCGCGCTTCACCCGCTCGACGATCTCCTCGCGCGTAAGCGCGCCATCGCGCGAGAGGATTCCCTTGATGACATCGCGCACGACACCCGGCTCATAGCCCCACTCTTTGAGTGCGTAGAGGCCGCGGCCGACGAGTACGAATCTATTGTCTTTGATGAGTTCGTTGTGGGTCGTCGCGGGATGCGCTCGCCGGCTGAAGAGTTTCTCCACGCCCTTCGCGACCTCGGTAAAGTGCATAGGGCTTCCGTGCCGCTTTAGGGTGAGGTACGCGAAGTCGCGCGTGTTCTTGATACGCACGTGCGGCGACTCCATCCTTCCCCACTCGCCGAGCGGATTCTTTCCAACACGTTTTGAAATGACGAGCCAGCGCAACATAACCTCGGGCGGACGACTCTTCACCCCCTGCTCGCGCAGATGTTTTGCGAACAGCTCGAGGAATTCCTCTTCAGGAGTGAGGCGACTCGGCTCTATTGATTCATAGAGTGCGGCAAGCGCGCGCTCCACGGCCTCCGCAAGCTGCTCGTCCACATGCCAACGTGCCTTGAAGTTCGCGTCTTCGCGACGGTCGGCGAAGTGGTGTCCGACCGTGAGCAGAAAAAGCACGTGATTGTGGTCGGCCTCGCTTTTCGGCACGTGTTCGAGAATCGTGTGTTCCGCGACAATCCCCCCGAGCGTGTGGAGCGCGCGCTTCAGGTCTTCGAGAGCTGCTGCCTGTGCTGCGTAGCTTTCAGATTCGCGCACTACCGAGAGCCCGTGGTTTTCGATCTGGCGGATGCGTTCGCGCGTGATGCCGTATTCCTTGCCGATGGCATCAAGCGTGCGCCGCTCGCCCTTTGGCGAGAGGCCGTAGCGATCGATGAGTACTTTGCGCGAACGTTCAGGAAGATCAGCAAGCAACTCTTTGGTAACCGATTTCGGGGCAAAAGATAGCATAAATACGGGACATTTGACTATCTGTGACAGTGTGGCATACGTTGTAGCAAAAGCAACGTGTCTGGTCAAGGCTAATCGTCTTTTCCACACAAAAGAAACATATCAGCGGCGCCAGACGAATCCGAAGCAAGTAGGGTACATGGTAGGATGCGACTATGAGTAACGCTCTGCGAATCCCTCCTCAAGACACCGAAACCGAGCGCGCACTCCTCGGCGCCCTGATGCTCAATCAAAACGCGATGTACGAAGTCGCCGATGTCGTTGCCGTAGACTCCTTCTACACCGGAAGACACCGCACCATTTACGACGCAATGCTCTCCCTCCACAGTAAGGGGGAGCCCATCGACATGGTGACGGTCTCCGGAAAGCTGAAGCAGCGCAAACTTCTCGCAGAGGTGGGTGGTGCGGCGTATCTTTCCGAACTTGTTTCCGCTGCTGCCTCGCCCGGATCGGCTCGCCACTACGCGGAAGTCGTGCAGACAAAATTTGTGCTGCGTAGCCTCATCGACGCGGCGGCGAAAATCCACGAACTCGGTTTCGAGGAAGACAAAGATATCGCGACGACACTCGATCAGGCGCAATCAGCGGTATTCAGTGTTTCGCAAACGCCGATGCTTCGCTCGTTCCGCACGATCAAGGACGAGCTTACCGAAGCATGGGAGCGTCTCGAGCACTTACAGAAGCACGAAGCGACGCTGCGTGGAATTCCCACCGGCTTCACACAGCTCGACAACCTTCTCGCCGGATTGCAGAAGTCGGATCTTATTCTGCTCGCGGCGCGTCCTTCGATGGGCAAGACCGCGCTTGCGCTCGATATCGCCCGCAAAACGGCGACGAAGCACGGCACTTCGGTCGGGATATTTAGCCTCGAAATGAGCTCTCAACAGCTCGTCGACCGCATGCTCGCCGCACAAGCGGGGGTGGATTCGTGGAAGTTGCGCACGGGACGAATCCGCACTGACGAGGAATTCGAGCGTCTTCAAACAGGACTCGGCGTGCTGTCGGAAGCGCCGATATACATCGACGACAAGCCCTCCTCGACCGTGCTCTCGATGCGCTCCGTCGCGCGCCGTCTCAAGGTGGAGCGTGACCTTGGCTTGGTTATCATCGACTACCTCCAGCTCATCACGCCGAGTTATGCGCGCGCGACGGATTCAATGGTGCAACAGGTGACTGAAATTTCGCGCTCGCTGAAGGCCATGGCGCGTGAGCTCGATGTGCCGGTACTCGCGCTTTCCCAGCTTTCGCGTGCCGTCGAGCAGCGCCGCGGCCGGCCGCGTCTCTCGGATCTTCGCGATTCAGGCTCACTCGAACAGGACTCCGATGTCGTCATGTTCATCCATCGGGAGGATAAGATGAACGACAACTCCGACCGTCCGGGAATCGCCGAGATTTTGATAGAAAAACACCGCAATGGTCCGACGGGAAAGATAGAATTACGTTTCGACGAACAGCGCACGACTTTTCTCTCCATCGATAAAAGCGATTTTGGCGATTTTACCCCAGAAACTGAAGTGCAGCAGGAAACGCCTTTCTGAAGTGCCAATCTACAAATTTATTCTAAATCTACAAATGGCTACGAATTTGCCGACATTTGTAGTAATTCGTAATATTCGCATCATTCGTAGATTGGAACATATATGGATGCAATAGAGCGTTTAAACACACTATTCGAAAAATTTCCGGGGATAGGTCCGCGACAGGCCGGACGCTTCGTACAGTATCTCCTGCGCATATCTCCTTACGCACGACGCGAGCTCATCGAGGCCGTGCAGCGGCTTTCGCGCTCCGTGCGGGAGTGTCCGCAGTGCATGCGCTACCATAGTGAAAAAGATAAAACATGCGGTCTGTGTTCAGGTTCGGAGCGCGACAGAGGATTTCTTGCCATTGTCGCAACGGATGTTGATCTCGCGGCGCTCGAGAAAAGCGGCACATACAAAGGCCGCTACTTTGTGCTCGGGGGGACCATTTCATTCGGCTCGGAAAATATAAACGGCCTGCGCATCAAGCAGCTCCTCGATTCACTTGCGTCACGCGTGAAGGACGGACTCAATGAAATCATTCTCGCCTTCCCTGCCAATCCCGAAGGCGATGCCACCGCAGCGTGCGTTCGCGATGCAATTTCGGGTTTACGAAACCCGAATTTGAGAATCACGACACTTGGCCGCGGCCTTTCGACCGGAAGCGAGCTCGAATACGCCGATCCGGAGACTTTAAAAAACGCTTTCGAAAGCCGACGGTGAAGAGCGCATCTGCAGCACGATTGTTTTATTTCTCGTACCATGGTACGAGAGATAAAACAAAGCAAAACCTACGGCAATACGGTAATGCGAACTTTTGTGTATGGCTGGCGATGCCCTTTTTTCACGAAATGACGGCTCTTCTGGCGGTAGCGAATGATGGTTATCTTCTTCGCGCGGTCTTCCTCGATAAGCTCCGCAGAAACCCGCGCGCCTTCCACGTACGGAGTGCCGACTCTCGTTGCCTTGCCGTCGTCGACGAGAAGAACCTTGTCAAACGTCACTTTCCCATCCTTTGCGACGGGAAGCTTTTCCACTGCGAGAACGGAATCGTTCGTCACGAGGTATTGCTTACCGCCGGTCTCGATGATCGCGATCTTAGCCATTGTCGCGGCACTATACCTTGCCTATTCGTCTATCGCAAGACCCGGTTTCTCCAAAAGGGGGCTTTCGAGTTCCACAGAAGTTCCAGTGATCCGCAAGATGTCTTTATCGATCTTGCCGAGCTCTTTTGAGCCGGCGTTGTAGTGGCTCACGGTCGTCGAAAGCGAGCTGCCGAGACGTTTGTAGAAATCTTCATACGCTTTGAGATGGCGCGAAAGGTTCTCAACATTTTTCGCGATGTCTTTTGCGGTCTCCTCTATTTTGAACGCCTTAAAGCCATAAAGAACCGACTGCAAATATGCGGCAAAGGTGGTCGGCGAAACGATAATGACTTTTTTCTCGTTGTATGCATAATCAATAAGATTGCGCGTGTTTACTTTTACCGAGCCGACTTCGTTGATCAGAAGGTCATAGTAAATGGCTTCGGCAGGGATATACATGAATGCAAACGGGAGCGTGCCGTCTTTGGGCCGCACGTATTTCGCGCACTCATCTATCCGGAGCTTGAGATCATTCTTGAACTGTTTCTCCAATTCTTCTCTCTGCTTGTCGTCGACTGCATTCACGAGTCTTTGATAATTATCGAGCGAGAACTTCGCGTCGATGGGAATGACACCCTCCTTGGTGACAATAATAGCGTCCACGGTTTCTCCTCCCGGAAATTCGTGCTGCATCTTGTATGAGCCGGGCGGCAAGATATTAGAAAGGATGAGCTCGAGCGACGCCTCGCCGAGATTCCCTCGCTGTTTCTGATGTTTCAAAACTTTCTCTAGATTTTGCAGCTGCTCCGCGATGGTAAAGACTTGTTTAGTGGACTCTTTCGTCTCCGCCACGCCGCGCACGACTTCCGAAAGTTGTTTGTGTACGAGATCGCGCGTGTCCGTTACGAGCCTCTGCGATTGCTCGAACTGCGAGCGCATGCTCTCGAACATTCGCGTCGTTCCCTCGCCGAGTTTGTTTTCCAGTGTCTTCTCTAACTCTTGAATCCTCTGCTGAAGCAGGAGCATGCCCTGCGTGTCTTGTGGAGACGCATTCCTCTTCCAGAGAAGGTAGAGAAGAGCGCCGAGGACCGCGAAGAGAAGCGCAACAATGAGCCATTCCATAGTGAACATTCTAACGCGTGATCGCGGTTGACAGAAACCACGAGACACGTGTATGCTTTTGATTGGTGTTAACGGTGCACCCCACCTCCCCCCCCCCACCCCCCAAGTGGGTGCACCGACTTGTCGCCAGACCTTCGCGCTTTCTCGGTCTGGCGACCTTTTTGTGAGTGAGCGTGTTCCTGTTACACTTACTCACATGCTCACTCAAAAAATTCGCTCAGACATGACGGCTGCGATGAAAGCAAGGGATGACCTGCGCGTGCAGACACTTCGCGGCGCACTCGCCGCATTTACGAATGAACTTGTTGCAAAAGGCAAGAAGCCGACGGAAGAGCTCGCGGATAATGATGCAATTACCGTCTTGAAACGACTTGGGAAGCAGCGCAAAGAGGCTGCCGAGCAGTACGAAAAAGGCGGACGTGCCGAACTCGCGCAAAAAGAGATGAGCGAGCTCAAAATCATCGAAGAATACCTGCCACAGATGGTGGGTCGCGAGGAGATCGAGAAAGTCGCGCGGACAAAGAAAGACGAGCTCGGTGTTACGGACGCCTCCGGCATGGGAAAACTCACCGGTTCCGTAATGAAGGAGTTCGCCGGCCGCGCAGATGGGAACGATGTAAAGAAGGTGGTCTCCTCGCTTTTTCATTAAGAATGAAACGCCACGGCTTTTTTGCCCACTTACCAGCGTATGCGACGCCAATGCGCGGCGTACGCTGAATGCGATGAGATGTTATCTCATCGCCTCTGTCCTCGACCCACAAACCATTCGTCTTGTTCAAAGGTTTGCCATTGAGTGTCCCGTCAATTTTCAATTCTTTCGTAAGCCGCGCAGGTCCGAAGTACGGCCCTGCGGCGCGGATGAGAACCGCCGAAGGGTAACCCTTTGGGCCCGTCACGATGTTGAGCATGTCGTACATGCCATAGATAAAATACACGTACCAGTGCCCTGCCGGGCCGAACATGACCTCCGTGCGTGTGGTTCGCCCCCTCGATGCATGGTAGGCGAGGTCGTACGGGCCGTCGTATGCTTCAGTTCCGGTGATCATGTATGCACGAAGTTTTCCGTCTCGTCGACTAACAAGAAACTTTCCCAAAAGCTCTCGCGCGACGATTTGCGGCCGCCGCTCAAAAAAATCCGGTGTCAAGATTTTTCTCACGTAGCTAGTATGTAGCAGGAGAAAGCCTTTGCGCAACTAGGGTGGAAATCCCCGCGGCGGCCGCCGCGATCCCTAGCGCGACCGCAAAGACAATGGGAAGCGCAAAGACAAACGCGAGAAAAAATACAATGGAGCAGAGCATAATTCTGCCAAGCGCAAGCGCGATCTCCTTGAGCGCTGTGTATTCGTCAAGAAAGGCGCCTCTGTCGCTCGCGTGCTCGAACGAGAACGGATCGGCGTGCACTCCGCGCTCGGGCTGTGTCGTATATGAATATGCGTCCGCAATCACAATGCCAACAGGCGTCCCTGCAGCAAGACGCGCCACCCAGCCCGAGATCGCAAACACCGTATGAACGGCGGAGGAAGATCGGATGGCGAATGAATCAGCGAGCCATCGATAGAAGCGTCGGAGCAACAAGATCGAAAGGAGTGTTATGGTGAATACGAGGCCAAGCATGAAATATGACCACTCAAGGATGAGAAAAATCGCAAGCGGCCAGATGAGAAAAAGTGCCGCTCCCTGCGCTCCCTCGAGGAGCGATTGCAAGACGAGGCCGTAGTTCCTGCGCCGAAAGAGCTGCTTGAACGTGTACACATACGGCCACGAGAAGCGCTCGCGCGTGTCGCGCATGAATAGCGCGGGAAGTGCAGAGAGCACGATGAGCGCGGACGCTCCGAAGAGGAGTCGCGCCGGAGCGGATTGCATCGAGACGAGCGTGAGGCCGGCAAAGAGCGGCATGAGTGCGATAAACACTTCGAAATACGTCCGCATGTGCGCGAGAGGCGCCCCCTCCGAGCTTGCCAGTGCGTACGGTATCCAGTAGAGAGCACGATAGAGGCCGAGGAGCGTCGCGAATGCGACCACTCCCCAGAGTGCAGGCGTCGTGAAGTAGCCGCTGAACGCCGCACCCAAAACCGTGAACGCGCTCGCTGCGACGACTGCTCCCCAGATGAGCGAACGTTTTACACCACGCGCAAGGTGCGCAGCTGAAACGGGTGTTGCAACTATCGTTATGAATTGAGCTAACGCATAGAGCAGTACCGCGCCCGCAAGCGCGCGCGCCTCACTTCCCGAGAGCAGGTAAAAGTACTCGAAAACAAAGACCCACGCGAATGCGTGCACGAGCGAAAGCCCGAAACGAAGGAGAAGACGATGCGCATGGAGCGTGGATTCAGTCACACGTCGCCTGAAGTGTTAAATCTGTTGAATCGCGGGTAGAGCGCTAAGAGCGGTGAGAGAGCGACGAGTGTGTAGCCGAACCACACACTCCAGTTCGTATAGATCTGCCATCCCCCAAACGGCAGTAGCATAATGCCGTCAATAATGGCGACCACGATCCCCCACGAGAGCGAGTACGGCAAAATGTCGCTCCACGTGTGCGCTTTAAGCGCGCGTCCGGCGATGACGCTTGTCGCGATAAGCACAATGAGATTCACAATGCGTGGAGTGATTCCCTCGAAGAAACCGTACGTCGCGAAGACGGACGCGAGAAGGAACATAATCGCGTAGATCACGATCCCCCAACCGAGAAGCGCTCCGATCCTAAGGCCCATTAGCTTCATTATGACTGATGCGCGCACGCATGTGCGTTTCGCGTGTGGATAGCATCGGGGAGTGCGTAGAAAGCAGCGACCTCGGCTTCCGCCGAGGTCGCTGCTGGTGTTCGCGCGCATTTCACTACGCCCGACACAACTCACTATTACCATTTACCATCTGCCGCCCCTGCCGCCGCCGCCGTAGCCGCCGTTGCCACCTCCGCGAAAGTCGCGGCGGGGCTCCATCGGTCGTGCTTCGTTCACAGTGAGCGTTCGACCGCCGAAATCTTTGCCGTTCCACATGTCGATTGCCTTTGCGGCATCGTCATCGTTGGCAAACTCGACGAAGCCGAAACCTTTCGAACGACCGCTCATCTTGTCCATGATGACGACAGCGCTTGAAACGGATCCAGCCTGCGAAAACGCATCTCGCAGCTGGTCTTCGGTGGTGCTGTAGGGCAAACCACCGATATAAAGCTTCTTAGCCATTGTATTGTTGGGTTGTATTCCGCTAATGATGTATATCGCCTCTTCCCTGCTATCTGCGGTCTATACAACCCAGAGCCGCACGGAAACCATACATTCGCGGCAATCTTACGCGCGATGGCATTTCTGTCAAGGCAATTGGTTCAAAATGAGGGAGCCGCGTATCTCGTCAAACGCGCGCGTCAGAGCGGCACGGTCGAACTCGCTGACCGCGCCCTCGCCTTCCTGCGGGTAATTCATGATGTTGCCGGAGTGGATGTAGTAGCGAACGGCGGTGCAGGGCTTTGAGCCTTCAATCGCAAAGACCTGCTCCTCATAGATGTTGCCCGCGGCGACGCCCGAGCTTGTCGCAACAGAGTACGTTGTGGTGCCGACAGTCAGTTCAACTGCTTTTACGTTCGCAGGAATGTAAATATCGCCCGTGCAATTCTTCGCCCGCGGAAGCCATTCGACCGAAAGATATGTGTCGCCTGAAAGATTCGTTCCTTCGGTCGCGCTAGTCGGAATCGTGAAGCTCACGCCTGCGATCGGCTTGCCTTCAAATTGATCATATGCATAGGTTTCGTCGAGCGTAAAGTTGCTCGGGTATTGAATGGAGAAGGTCGAGGTCGCGTACGTGCTCATCGAGGGTGCTTGCGGAGTAGGCGTTTGGGGCGCGGCGGTGCTGAATGCCTGCCACGCGTAATAGCCGCTAATTGCAATGAGGATAATAACGATCGCACCAATGAAATATTTTGCCATACGGCCATCATCCCACAAATTACTGACTCGCAAAATGTTAGAAAACAAAGAAAAACACTTGTCCACAGATGGCGCGGGAAACACCTTTCCGGCAGGCCCGAGCGGCTATACTTATACAAAACGAAAAGGTGCCTTGGCGGGCACCTTTCGCCGTTTCATTCCACTTCCCTAGTCGTTGAGTCGCCTTCGCAGTTGTGAAGCGGGCAAGCGCTTCGTCTGCAAGGAGGGCTACCAAACCCCCTTACGTCCTCATGTTCTCGCCTGCGTCGGGAATGAACATCGCTCCGTCGGCTGGAAGCTCGAGAAAGTTTCTTTCTTCTCCACCCTTGTCGGAGAAGAAGAACCGCCACCCCTCTTGCCACTAGGTCAAAGAATCTCCAGAACCTCTTGAGCCGGTGTTACCCGCTACCAAAGACTTTGAAGACCCGCCGGAGCCCCTGCACGTGCTGCCGCTTCGAATGCGGCTTCCGCGCAGAGAGAGCGGTGTGGCAATCTTGCGACCGCCACACCGCAGACGATTTTACCAAGACCGGTGAGCCGTCAAATCTCGAGTCCTGCATAAGAACTGGGGAAAGCAGGTGGAAAACGCTGTGGATGAAAATAGTGAAGGTTATCAACACGTAGTGGCAGACACTCTCGAAACGCTTATATAATGAGGTCAATATTGGTTATCATAAAAACTATGAATCAACAGCTCATGATCGGGGTCGTTATAGGTCTTGTTGTCGGCGGCGCTGCGGGCTTCTACTTCGCCTACAACATTGGGTGGGAGGGTGCCGTACAGGCTGCGAAGGAAGAAGCAGTCATCGAAGCAGAAACCGCCGTGAACCCGTTTGAAGATGTGACGACGAATCCCCTGGAAAACGTAAAGACGAATCCTTATCAGGACGTAAAAACGAACCCGTTTGAATAGCTCCGAACTTCTAGTTCCTAGCTTTAAAACCAACACATGAGCACAAAAACACTCATTGCATCGGCCGCAGCATCACTCATCTTGATCGGCGGTGTAGTGCTCGCGCAGGAAGATACGATTACCTTTCCTATTCCCGAGCTTGGAGGTTGTGAATCGAAGGAAGCATGCCGCACGTACTGCGAAGACCCCGCAAATCACGAACAATGCATCGGCTTTGCTGAATCGCACAACCTCATGAGCGAGGAGGAGATCGCTATTGCGCGAAAGATCGGAAACGCAAAAGGTCCTGGTGGATGTGTGGGCCTCGCCTGCAAAATCTACTGCGACGACGATGCCCACATCGACGAGTGTCTCGCCTTTGCCGAGAAGAATGGACTCATTCCTCCGGAAGAAGTCGCTGTTGCGAAAGAAGTTCGCACCAGGGGTGGGCCGGGAGGATGCAAGAGCGAGAAAGAGTGTCGCGCGTACTGCGATGCCGAGGGGCACTTCGAGGAGTGTCTCGCATTCGCGGAGAAACACAATTTGATTCCGAAAGAGGAGTTGGAGATGGCAAAAAAAATGGGCGACAAGCCGGGGCCGGGCGGATGCAGACGCGAAGCATGCAAAACGTACTGTGAAAACCCGGAGCACATGGAGGAGTGCGTGAACTTTGCCGTTGAGAACGGATTCATGAGCGCCGAAGAGGCTGCGATGGCCCGCAAGATGGGAAATAAGGCCGGCCCGGGCGGCTGCCGCGGCGAAGCGTGTCGTACCTACTGCGACGACCCCGCACACATGGAAGAGTGCATCAACTTCGCGCTCGAAAACGACTTGATGAGCCCGGAAGAAGCCGAACGCGCGAAAAAGTTCGGCAACAAGCCCGGACCCGGCGGCTGCGTGGGAAAGTCATGCGAGACCTACTGTGAAGACCCCGAGCATATGGATGCCTGCGTCGCGTTTGCGGAAGAAAACGGCATGATGTCAAAGGAAGAAGCCGGGCAAGCGCGGAAGATCGGTAACAAGCCCGGACCGGGCGGCTGCCGCGGGCAAGAGTGCCGCACCTACTGCGACGATCCCGCCCACCAGGAGGCCTGCATGCAGTTCGCGATTGAAAACGGCCTCATGAGCGAAGAAGACGCCACCCGCATGAAAGAAATGGGCAACTTCGAGGGACCCGGCGGATGCAAGGGTCCCGAGGAGTGCAGAGCATATTGCGAGAGTCATCCGGATGAATGCAGAGGATTTGGCGGCCCCGATCACCCGGTGGGACAGGAACGTGCTATTGAGATGAGAGGATTCGAGATCCCGCCAGGTCTTATGGAAGAGTGCAGGCAAAATCCAGAAGCGTGCCGCGAAAAATTTCAGCAGCAAGGATTTCCTGGAAAGCCTGGTGTGGGTGAGCCGGACATGGAGAAGATTAAGAACATGAGCGAGGAAGAACGACAGAAGTTCATGCAGGAAAATCGACGACCGATGGACTTCAAGGGGCCGCCGCCGGGTGAAGGGAAGCCGTTCCAGCCGGAGGGAATGATGCCGCCCGAAAGTTTCCGCCATCCGCCCGAAGGGCAGCCCGCAGAATTTCAACAGCAGTACCAAGAGCAGTACAAAGCGGAATACGAGCGCCAATACCAGGCGGAGTTCCAACAGCAATCACAGCAATTCATGCCTCCGCCCGGAGAATTTCGCCCGCCTGAAGGTGGCATGCTCCCGCCCGGAGAATATCATCCGCCCGAAGGAGGAAGCTTTGCCCCGCCCCCCGATGGTGGCGGCATGCCGCCACCGGATGGAGGAATGATGCAACCTCCGCCAGATGGAGGAACCTTCCAGCAACCGCCTCCTCCGCCACCTTCTGACGCACCGCAAGCGAGTGCCGCTGCACGGTTCGTTGCGTCTGTGTTCTCTATCTTCCTGAGCCTCCTCCGGTAGGAATTTATTTCTCCTCGAGATCGAGACAGACAGAATTTATACAGTACCGTTTCCCTGTTTTTGTCGGGCCGTCGTCAAAGACGTGGCCGAGATGCGAATCACAGCGGGCGCAGGTGATCTCGGTGCGCTCCATGCCGTGCGAGGCATCTCGGTGCGTTTCGATAGCGCCGGGAAGTGCGGAGTCGAACGATGGCCATCCCGTGCCGGAATCAAACTTCGCGTTCGAGTCGAACAATGGATTTCCACACGCACGGCATTCGTACGTCCCGTCGGCCTTCTCATGCACGTACTGCCCCGTAAACGCCACTTCGGTCCCCTTTTTGCGTAATACGCGATACTCTTCCGGCGTGAGCATCTGCTTCCATTTTTCTTCGCTTGGCGGCATGGGGCGCTTCGTCATGCGGGCAGCATACCAGATCAAGGTTTGCTTCGCGAAGTGTTCGCTTTAATCCATGCGGCGATTGAGGTGAGATCGAGACGCTCCGTTGCGACCGATACCGCGAACCTCTCGACTTTCCCTTTTGGTGCCGTGATCATAGAGCCGTTCAATTGCAAAAACACATCTGCGACAGTCACCGCAGTGCGTTTGTTGCCATCGACGAACTGATGTCCGCCGATGATGTTGCGTAGGTACACGGCAGCTTTCGTATACACGTCGGGATACAGTTCTTTTCCGAATGCCTCTTGTCGCGGTAGATCTTCCAGTGTCGCAATCGCATGTCTATCGCGCATCCCGTGACTTCCACCGGTCTCGTCGATGATCGCGGAGTGAACGAGAAGGATGTCGGCGCTGGAGAGATACTCCATGCGCGTTATTTATGCGCCAATGCTTCAAGATCTGAGCGGTATCGTTCGATAAAATTAAGTGCGAGGGCTGCGATCCTCTTTGCTTTCAAGGTTCCTTTGCGAGCAGGACGAATGGATACGGTATCGGTAACCGCATCAGATTCGACTGCCACTCGATCCCCCGCCTGCCAGCCGAGTTCTTCTGCCGTACTTTTTGGTATCGTTACAGCCAAAGAAGACCCGACTTTCAGTATTTTTTGTATCATGGGGACATTATAATCATATTATAATCGCCGTCAAGGGCGGTTTTTCTTCTTTCGCAATGGCAAGGTCTTACCCTGCTATTTCTTTGTTTCAGCCTTGC
>CAYVHJ010000003.1:0-12987 GCA_964451235.1 uncultured Candidatus Saccharibacteria bacterium
GGCATAGCGTTTTTTCGGCTTGTTTTATGGCAAATTTAGTGTAATCATACCATCATCATGACCCTCGTGCGGAAGCGTGAGTACGTTGTACTTCTTATCGGCGACATTGCAATCTTTACAGTTTCTCTATGGGTGACGCTGTTTCTGCGCTACTGGGAGGTTCCCAGCTCGGAGCTGTTTCTCGTGCACTTGGTCCCGTTTTTGCTCCTTTTTGTCGCCTGGATCGGTGTCTTCTTTTTTGCCGGCTTGTACGGCAAATATACGCGACTCTTTCGGGGCAGACTTCCGACAACGATTTTCTACGCGCAGATCATTAATGTGCTCATCGCTGCCCTTTTCTTTTTTCTCATTCCCGCGTTCGGTCTTGCGCCGAAGACAATTCTCGTCTTATATCTTCTCGTCTCATCAACGCTCGTATATGCGTGGCGCGTGCCGGTTTTTTCCCACCTCCCGTACCTTTTGCGAGGGCGCAGACTCAAAGGAGTGCTCATCGCCTCCGGCCCAGATTCGAAGATGCTCGCGCAGGAAGTCGCAAGCGACAGACGCTACCCGTTTATATTCGTTCACGTCATCGACACGACCAAAACCCCCTCCCACGAGGTGATCCAACAGACGCTCCGGCTCGCCGCCGAGGATGATATGGCATTTCTGGTCGTTGATTTTTCGGACAAGGCGTTTGAGGCTGCCCGCCCGATTATTTACAACGCTGCATTTCACAAGGAGCGCTTTGCGATTATCGATGTCGTCGAGCTGCATCAGGAGGTGTTCGATCGGGTTCCGCTCTCGCTCATCACCTACGAGTGGATGCTCTCGAGCATGAATGCGTCACGTATGTACGGGCTTCTCAAGCGCGTGCTCGACATTGTCGGGGCGCTCGTGCTGGGAATCATTTCGCTCCCGCTCTATCCGTTTGTCGCACTCGCGGTGAAGCTTGAAGACGGTAGAGCGGTGTTTATCTCACAAGAGCGCGTCGGAAGATACCAAAAGCCGATTCGCGTCATTAAGTTTCGTTCAATGACAGGGAACGACCGGGGTGAGTATGGCCCGAACGGAAAGACCAAGCTCTCCGTCACGAGAGTCGGCAATTTTTTGCGGCGCTCCCGCATCGACGAATTGCCTCAGCTCTGGGCGGTCTTGAAGGGCGATCTCTCTTTGGTGGGACCCCGCCCGGAATTTCCCGCGCTTTCGCGGGAATACAGCGCAAAGATCCCGTACTACAACGCCCGTCATCTCATTACGCCGGGCTTGACCGGCTGGGCGCAGATTCGGCACCACTTACATCCGCACCACGCCGCGGACATTCAGGAAACAAAAATGAAACTTTCATACGACCTCTACTATCTCAAACACCGCTCTCTTTTTCTGGATGTATTTATTGCGTTGCAGACAATACGAATTATCCTGACGGAGCGCGGCTCCTGACTCTGATACTATTGCTGCATGGCGGGAAAAGTTATTGTCACGGGTGGGGCGGGATTCATAGGCTCGCACATCGTAGATGCGCTTGTCGCGAGGGGAGATGAGGTGCACGTCATCGACAATTATGCGGGAGGTATGCGCGACGATCGCTTCAACGGAGGGGCGACGTACCACGAAGCGGATATTCGCGAGTATGAAAAAGTTGCACCAATTATTGCTGGCGCTACCTATGTGTTCCACGAAGCGGCACTGCCCCGGGTCCAATTTTCCATTGAGAATCCTGAGCTCACGTTCTCGGTGAACGTCGGCGGCACTGTATCTCTTTTGCGCGCAGCGCACGAAGGAGAAGTAAAGCGATTCGTTTTTGCAAGTTCCGGTTCAGTGTACGGCGACCAACAGACGCTTCCTCTCTCGGAAGATCTTCCTGCACAGCCAAAGAGTCCCTATGGCCTCCAAAAGCATGTCGGAGAGCTGACGTGTCGGCTGTGGAGCGCCGTGTATAGGCTTCCAACCGTTTCGCTTCGGTATTTCAATGTGTATGGTTCGCACATGGATCCCAATGGTGCCTATGCGCTCATGATAGGGAAATTTCTTTTGTTCAGAAAAGAAGGAAAGCCGCTCACGATTTGGGGGGACGGCGCGCATACGCGTGATTTTACGAGCGTGAAAGATGTCGTGAAGGCGAACCTTCTTGCCGCCGAGTCCTCAAGTGTTGGCAATGGCGAGGTTTTGAACATCGGCGCAGGCCGCAACGTTTCGGTGAACGATATAGCCGCACTTATCGGAGGCCCTGTGCTCCACGAGGCAGAACGTCTCGAGCCAGCTCACGCGCTTGCCGACAATCGTAGGGCGCAACAATTACTCGGGTGGGCGCCGACAGTAAAGATCGAAGATGGCATTGCGGAGTTAAAAAAAGAAATGGGAATTCCATGATCGTTGACGGGAAAGCAATTGCAGAGCATGTCTACGCTGAGCTCGCGCCAAAATTCGCCGCACTCGGGCGGCGGGTTTCGCTCGGAATCATCGTCGCGGGAGCGAATCCGATTATTGAGTCGTTCGTGCGTATCAAGGAGAAAGCGGCAGAGCGGCTCGGGGTCGAGATGGTGCGGGTGAATGTGTCGGAGAAGAGCGATGCAGGGAAGATTATTCAGGCGGTTAACCGTCTCGTCGCAACAACCGACGCCGTGATCGTCCAATTGCCACTGCCGAGAGGGATTGATGTGAACGAAGTGCTAGCTACCGTTCCGAAAGAAAAAGACGTGGACGCTTTGAATCCGAAGATTTCCGAGGAAGAGCGTCCCGTGCATGCGCCGGTTGCGCTCGCGGTTGTCGAGATCTTGAGGCGCAGCGGCGTTGAAATCCACGGCAAGCGAACCGTTGTTGTAGGGGCCGGGCGCTTAGTGGGTGCTCCTTCTTCGTGGCTCTTGCGAAGTCTCGGCGCCGACGTATCCGTTTTCTCCCTTGAAGAGGGTTCAATAGACGATCTCAAAGATGCGGACATCGTCGTTTCTGGCGCGGGGAATCCCGGATTTATCAAGTCCGAGCATATCAAGGAAGGTGTTGTGCTCATCGACGCCGGCACAAGCGAGCTGAACAAAAAGATAACGGGTGACGTCGATCCCGCGTGTGCCGAGAAGGCCTCCGTTATCACGCCTGTTCCCGGCGGCGTCGGTCCCGTCGCCGTCGCGATGATATTCAGAAATCTGTTTGATTTAGTACAAAAGCGCGGTTAGACTGAACGACCATGTGGAAAATCCGGCTTGCCGCGTTCGCTATTTTGCTCGTTGGCGCGGCAGTAGGCTGGTTTGTCTACGGCGCTCAAGTAAACGCATCGCGGCCGTTTAAGCTCGGCCTTGATCTCTCGGGAGGGACGCAACTCGTCTATCGCGCCGATCTTTCTGCGATAGCAGGGAGCGATGTTGCGGATTCGATGGCATCCTTGCGCGATACGATAGAGCGGCGGGTGAATCTTTTCGGTGTTTCGGAGCCTATCGTGCAAACGCAACGTGGAGGCACCTTGGCGGGCGAGACGGAGGAACGTTTGATCGTCGAGCTTCCCGGTGTCACCGACACGCAAAGAGCGATCGAGCTTATCGGCGAAACGCCAGTTCTCGAATTCCGCCTTCTCAAGGGAGATATGCCGCCGAACGACGTCTCGAGCTCTACGGTCAATACATTGTTTGAGCCCGCCGCGATCACGGGAAAGGATCTCAAGAGTGCTCAACTTCAGTTCAACCAGGGTGTCGGAGGCATCCCTAACGAGCCTGTCGTCGTACTCACATTCAATGCAGAAGGAGCACGGATATTTGGCGATCTCACGAGGAAAAATGTTGGCCGCTACTTCGGCATGTTCCTCGACGGCGTGCCGATATCCGTTCCCGTAATCAACGAGCCGATTCCTGACGGTACAGCGGTTATCTCGGGGAACTTCACGCCTGAAAGTGCGAAAGAGCTCGCGAGAAATCTCAACTACGGCGCGCTGCCGGTTCCTATTGAGCTCATTTCCACTCAAACTGTTTCGGGAACCTTGGGAGATGAAGCGGTTGAAGACGGGATCATGGCGGGATTGTGGGGCGTTTTCGCCGTAATCCTCTTTATGATTCTGTGGTATCGCCTGCCGGGCGTGATTGCGAGCGTCGCATTGCTTTTGTACATCGCGGCAGTTCTCGTGCTTTTCCAGCTCATTCCCGTCACGCTCACCGCTGCGGGCATCGCAGCCTTTATTCTCTCCGTAGGCATGGCGGTGGACGCGAATATCCTTATTTTCGAGCGTACGCGGGAGGAATTGGCGGCAGGAAAAGACACGAGAGACGCAATTCACGACGGATTTTCCCGTGCGTGGCTCTCAATTCGCGACTCCAACATCTCCTCCATGATTACAGCCGTGATACTTTTCTGGTTCGGTACGTCTTTGATCAAAGGCTTCGCGCTCGTATTTGGTATCGGCGTTCTCGTTTCGATGCTTACCGCAATCACGGTCTCCCGCACGTTCCTGCTTGCGCTCGGCATCAATGCCAAGAGCGGGTTTACGCGTTTTCTCTTCAGCTCAGGTATTTCCCTATGAGCATCATTAGGTACAGAAACATTTTCTTTGCGGTCACTGGCACTCTTGTTGTGGCTGCCATCGTTTCGCTTGCCGTGCTTGGCCTGCGCGTGGGCATCGATTTTGCCGGCGGGAGTCTGGTTGAAATCCGCTACGATGGGATACGACCTCCGCAGGAGGCGGCGGAAAGCATCTTGCGTGACGCCGGATTTGAGAATTTTTCGCTGCGCCAATCGGGCGAGAACGGCTATACGCTCCGTGCGCCGACGCTCAGCGACGAACAGCGCAGCGGACTCTCTGCGATGTTCAGCTATCAGGGAGGCACCGCGCGCATCGATCAGCTCACCGAAGTGGGTCCCACAATAGGCACGGAGTTGCGCAACAAAGCGTTTATCGCGCTCGCGCTCGTACTCCTATGCATTCTTCTTTTCGTCGCGTTCGCGTTCCGAAAAGTTTCCCAGCCAGTATCCTCATGGGTCTACGGCCTCATCGCGCTCGTGGCGCTTTTGCACGATGTGATTGTTCCGATGGGTTTTTTTGCCTTTCTCGGGTATCTTACCGGTGCTCAAGTCGATACACTCTTCGTGACGGCAGTGCTTACCATACTCGGTTTTTCCGTGCACGATACGATTGTCGTCTTCGACCGTGTGCGCGAAAATCTACGCATCAATCAGGAGAGGAACCGCAGGGAGGATTTTGCAGAGACGGCGGGCAGAAGTTTGGGACAGACGTTTGTACGCTCCATCAACACCTCGCTCACCGTTCTCTTTACGCTCCTCGTGCTCTACTTTATCGGTCCTGAATCTACCCGCGTATTTGCGCTCACGCTCTTCGTCGGCATTGCCGCGGGAACATACTCCTCGATATTCCTCGCGACGCCGCTTCTTGTAGCAGTTGAGAAGTGGAGACGGAAGAAATAATCGGATGAAAAAACCGACAAGGATTGGCATTTCCGGAGCGAAGGGAAGCTTTTCCGAGGAGGCGGCACGAGCGTATACGAAAAAGGCAAAGATACGAAAGTTCTCGCTCGAGTATCTCATCTCCGTTGAGAATGTACTTTCTGCGATCGAATCGGGGAACATAGACCTCGGTATTTTTCCGATTGAGAACTCAACGGGGGGTGTAGTCACCGAAGCAATCGAGGGTATGGCTCGGCACAACTTCAAGCTCAAAAAGATGTTTGATATCGATATCCGCCAGAATCTTCTCGTACGAAAGGGAGTTACTCGCAAGAACGTCAGAACGATCACATCGCATGAACAGGCATTGAGGAAGTGCAAAGAATTATTGAAAAAGAATTGGCGTGGCGCGAAACTTAAAGAGTACGAAGACACGGCAAAAGCCGCCGAAGATCTCGCATCCGGTAAACTTCCCGCTTCGACTGCGGTGATTGCCTCGCGCACCGCGGCAAAGCTCTACAAGCTCAATATCCTCGAAGCTGGCATACAAGACCTCAAGACAAATCTCACGACCTTCATGGCGGCTGTTCGGAGCTGATGTTTCACCGGGCAAATGATAATTATTTACGCCTAGGCGTAAATAATTATCATTTCATGTGAGGTACTCGTTGACGTCTTTCGTATCAACGCAGATGGAGACACGGACAAAGCGTAGCCCGTTTGCGCCGAAGGCAGTGCCCGGAGTGAAGAGTACCTGTTTTTCCTTCAGCAGAGCCGTGCAATAGCTTTCGGAATCTTTGGCGGAATCGGGAATTTTGGCCCAGAGATAGAGCGAGCCTTTCGGCATGTCGAAAGTCAATCCTAGTGCGCGGAGCTTCCCTGCGATGATGTCGCGGCGCTTTTGGTACGTTGCGAGCATCTTTTTGTGCCAATTAATATCCTGATTCGTGAGTGCGTACGCGCCGAGGCGCTGCAAAGGGAGCGACATGCCGGAATCGGTTTGCGATTTTACTTTTGCGAGAGCCGCCACGATTTCTTTATTGCCCACCATCCAACCCATGCGGTATCCCGCAAACGAAAATGTCTTCGAGAAGGAGCCGAGTTCGACGGCAATGTCTTTTGCTCCGGGCGCTTGCAGAATGCTTGGGGCGACGTATCCGTCGAATGTTATTTCGGAATACGCATTGTCGTAGGCGATTAAGACATCGTGTTTCTTACCGAGTTCAACGATTTTTTTCAGTTCGTCCAATGTTGCAACGGCACCAGTAGGGTTTGAGGGGAAGTTCACCCACACGAATGCAGTCTTGCTTGTTATTTTCTCCGCTGTGTCAAGGACGGTCCTTGACACGTTGTAAGGGACTGGCACGGCATCTACCATGAGCGCTGTGTCGGCAAAGCCCGGGTAGCCCGGATCGGGCACTAAAATCTCGTCGCCTTCGTTTGCGAGCGCAAAGGGGAGATGTACGATACCGTCTTTTGCACCGAGAAGCACCAGCACTTCATCCTGTTCGAGCTCGACACTGAAGCGTTTTTTGTACCATTCTCGGATTGCGTCTTTGAATTCCCGCGTTCCACCATAGCCGGGGTAGATGTGCGTGTCCTTCTCGCGGATGAACTTGGAGAGTTTGTCGAGGTAGACTTTGCTCGGCGGTACGTCCGGACTGCCGATCCCGAAATTAAGAACTTTTCGTCCCGAAGCTCGCTCCGCTTCTGCGACGGCTTTTGCAAGACGCGCATGCACGTATTCGGGAAATTGCTCGAGCCGCTGCGCGAGCTTCTGACCTTTCATGATCTCTTTTGGCGTCTTTTGGAGAAGTCGAGAATTGTTCCAAAAATGTCGCGCACCATCTCTCCCTCAAGATTTCTGTTTCTCCCGCTTGCTATTCGTGCGCTCAAAATCTCGCCCTCCCGCTTCTCATCCTGCACGGCACCCTCCTTCTCCTCCTTGTATTCCGCGATCTTGTCAACGACTTTCATGCGCTCTGAAAGTGCATCCAAAAGCTTCGCGTCGGCTCTGTCGATCTGTTCGCGCAAGCGTTTCAATTCATTGTCCATTGAAAGAATAGTACGCGGTGAACGAGTTCTTGCAAACGTGCGCCGATTGACATTCGCACCTTCTACAGGCTTTATAGGAAGGATGAGACGTGTTCGAATCACTCCGCTCCCGCATCCGGTACGCGCGACGGTCGCGATACCGGGCTCGAAGAGCTATACGAATCGCGCGCTCATGCTCGCCGCACTCACGGGGGGCAGCGTGAAGGTGTGGAATCCTCTTGTTTCAGACGATACGCACGCAACGATCGCGTGTTTGCGCGAACTAGGGCTCCACTGCTCGTTCAAAGGTGATGTATTGGAGATCAGTGGCAACCTGAAAGACGTTGAAGACCGCGAGCACCGCTTGAACACGTTTCTCTCGGGAACGACCGCGCGCTTCATGCTCGCGCTCTCGACCATCGTTCCCGGCGTAAAGGAGATACGGGGCCGCGGCAGACTCAATGAGCGGCCGGTCGCGCATCTCGTCGAAAGTTTGCGGCAGCTTGGCGCAAAAATCGAATACGTCGACAAGAAAGGCTACCCGCCGGTGCGCGTTCTCACATCGAAACTCGCATCCGGAAAAGTAGCCATGAAGGGGACCGTTTCGAGCCAGTTCCTCTCGGCGCTTCTTATGGTGGCGCCCTTGGTGGGGAAGGTGGAGATAGAGGTAAAGGGAAAACAGATATCACGTCCCTACATCGATATGACGATCGAGGCGATGGGAAAATTCGGCGCGAAGGTCCAGAACGAGGGGTATAAACGTTATGTCGTGCCTGCGCAGCAGAAGTACAGGGCGAAAGAGTATACCGTCGAGGGAGACGTCTCGAGCGCTTCGTACTTTGCCGCTATCGCAGCGCTCACGCACTCGACAATAACGCTTGAGAACATGAATCCGAAATCCCTGCAGGCAGACATGCGTTTTTTGAAGATTCTCGAGGACATAGGGAACGTCGTCACGTACGGAAAAGACACCATCACCGTCCAAGGTGGAGGGATAAAGCCCGTGAATGTCGACATGCAGGATTGTCCCGACCAGGCGCAGACGCTCGCTGTTCTCGCCGCGTTTGCTAAAGGGAAGACGACCATCACAGGTATCCGGTCGCTGCGGATAAAAGAGACGGAACGCGTAACGGCCGTCGAGCAAGAGCTCAAGAAAATGGGCATTCGCACCGAATCCACGCATGATTCGATAACGATACACGGTGGGAATCCCAAATCTGCGCGAATCGATACCTATGGAGATCATCGCATGGCGATGTCGTTTGCCGTCGCGGGCACCGCGCTCGAAGGAATGGAGATCAACGAGCCCGATGTCGTGAGCAAGACCTACCCGCATTTCTGGAATGCGCTTGTCTCGATTGGCGTTGAGCTCGAATATTCGTACGAGAATCCGAATATCGTGCTTATCGGCATGCGGGGCGGCGGCAAGTCGACTGTCGCGAAGCACCTATCGGAGAAGTTGGGCAAGAGACTTGCGGATCTTGACGCGATGATCGAAAAGCAGGAAGGCATGAGTATTCCGGAGATCGTCGAGAAATATGGATGGGAATATTTCCGCGACCGCGAATCGGAGATAGTGCGAAAGATCGCCCGCCTCAAAGATACGGTCATATCGACGGGCGGGGGAGTTATCAATAGGCCCGAAAATATCGCAGCCTTGAAACAGCGCGGTGTGCTCATCTTTCTTTCGACTCCGGCGAAGGTTTTGGCGCGGCGTCTCGACATGGACCAAGGGCGTCCACGGCTCACGGAAGCGGCGAACACGCTCGCGGAGGTCGAGACAGTGCTCGCTGAACGCAGGAAGCTCTATGAAACGGTTGCCGATGAGATCATCGACGATACCAATCTTTCCTTGGAAGAGAAGGTCGAAGAGGTTGTACGGAGATTAGAAAAACGGCGAATAATGTGACATATTGAGCAAACATGGCCGGCAATAGTTTTGGACAGCTCTTCAGGATAACGACATTCGGCGAATCGCACGGAGGCGCCGTGGGGGTTGTTCTCGACGGCTGTCCTCCAGGGATCAAAATCACCGAAGAAGAAATTCAGAAAGAGCTCGATAGGCGAAAGCCGGGGCAGAGCTCTATCACAACGCCGCGCAAAGAAGCCGATAGAATTAAGATTTTATCGGGATATTTTGAGGGGAAAACGACGGGGACGCCTATCCTCATGATCGCGTACAACGAGGAATTCGAATCGGATGATTACCTAGAGCTCAAGGAAGCGTATCGCCCTTCGCACGCGGATTTTACGTATGAGGCGAAGTACGGCTTCCGCGATTGGCGCGGCAGCGGCCGCGCCTCCGCGCGCGAAACGCTCGCGCGCGTTGCCGCTGGAGCGATCGCGAAGAAGTACCTCAAAGAAAAGCTAGGCATCGAGATCTTTAGCTATGTTGATCAAGTCGGGAGTATCAAAGCTGATGTTACATGCAATGAGGCGACGCCTCATTGCATCGAGGCAAACATCATTCGTTGTCCGGACCAAAAGGCCGCAAAG
This sequence comes from uncultured Candidatus Saccharibacteria bacterium, assembly GCA_964451235.1. Classification (GTDB taxonomy): domain Bacteria; phylum Patescibacteriota; class Minisyncoccia; order Phycocordibacterales; family UBA2100; genus UBA10103. The sequence goes on from CAYVHJ010000003.1 coordinate 9,892, forward strand.
AAAATGATAGAACTTGTCGAGAAAGTGAAAGCCGAGGGAGATTCAATCGGCGGCATCATTCAGGGTGTGATTCGCAATGTTCCTGCAGGATTGGGTGAACCAGTCTTCGACAAAATTCCCGCCGATCTCGCGAAGGCGATGGTAAGTATCAACGCCGTGAAGGGATTCGAGATGGGGCTTGGGTTCAGGAGCGTGGGTTTGCGCGGGAGTGAGCACAACGATCCGTTTGAGATTAAAGGTGGAAAGATTCGCACGAGGAAAAACGATGCGGGCGGCACCTACGGCGGGATTACGAGCGGGGAGACGATTCATTTTCGCGTCGCATTCAAGCCTGTTTCGACCATCAAAAAGGAACAGGATACGGTGAATCGCAGGAAGCAGGCCGTAAAACTTTCCGCCGCTGGTCGCCATGACCCGTGTGTTCTCCCGCGTGCCGTTCCGATTGTGGAGGCAATGTCCGCGCTCGTCATCATAGATCATTACCTGCGCCACAAGGCGCAAAATGGGTAAAAAATGCGTAAAAGCTTGACAGGACATAACCGCCTCGCTAAGGTATGAGCTACATGAAGTATATCGGGAGTATCAGCATTATTTCCATTATTGAGGCCTCCGTGGGAGCCTGATTTGCGTTTACTTATCTCAAGCAGCCGCAAACCAGCCTCCCGAAAGGAGGCTGGTTTAGTAAGTAACGATGATCAATATGAAAACTGTTTCGTCAGAAAAAGCCCCTAAGGTAGTCGGGCCGTATTCGCAGGCGGTAATCACTGGAGACTTTGTCTTTTGTTCTGGCCAAGTGCCACTTGACCCCGAAACGGGAGAATTGATTGCGGGAGACATCAGGGAGCAAACAAATCGCACTCTGCAAAATCTTGCTGGAGTTTTGGAAGCGGCAGGTACAGATTTCTCGACGGTGGCGAGCGTGAACATCTACCTGCGTTCCATGAACGATTTCAAGGAGGTGAATGAGGTGTACGCGAAAGCGTTTGACAAATACAAGCCCGCGCGCGTGACCATCGGTGTCTCCGAACTTCCCAAAAACGCGCTCGTCGAAATTAGCTGCATTGCGTATCTCGCAAAGTAACTATGCCTCAAACATTTTCCGTTAAGTTAATTGACGACGCGCGAGGTCATCTGCGCGGAATCGTGAAGGAGACGCCACTTATTTTCAACCGCGGACTCTCGGAAAAATTCGATGCAAAGGTCTATTTGAAGCGCGAAGATCTGCAGGCAGTTCGTTCATACAAACTTCGCGGCGCGTACAATCGCATGCGCTACCTCACACCTGCGGAGAAGAAGCGCGGCATCGTGTGCGCTTCGGCCGGCAACCATGCGCAAGGTGTTGCGTTCAGTTCTCGAGAGCTCAAAGTCCGCGGAGTAATTTTCATGCCGCGCAATGCTCCGCGGCAGAAAATAGACAGAGTCGAGGCACTCGGAAATTTATGGGTGCGGGTGGAGCTTGTGGGTGATTCGTACGATGAGGCTTACCGAGCAGCACGCAAGTTCTCCGGTTCGAAGAGGATGGTGTTCATTCATCCCTTCAACGATCCGTTGGTCATTGCCGGGCAGGGAACTGTCGGTGCAGAAATCCTTGAGCAATTACAAGAATGTCCGGATTACATCCTCGTGCCGGTCGGCGGGGGCGGGCTCATTGCTGGCCTCGGCTCCTATATGAAGCGCAAATGCCCTTCAACAAAGATAATTGGCGTGGAAGCGGCAGGCGCGCCCGGGATGTACCAGTCGCTCAAGGCCGGCAGAATTGTGACGCTTGAGAAGATGAACACATTTGTGGACGGTACGGCAGTGAGGACGGTGGGCGATCTCGCGTTTTCCATCGCTCGGAAGGCCATCAACACAATGCTTGTCGTACCAGAAGGCAAAGTTTGCGAGACGATGATCTCGCTCTACCAACGTGACGGCATTGTCGCGGAGCCCGCGGGCGCGCTCTCCATTGCCGCGCTTGATCAGCTTGGGAAGAAACTGAAGGGGAAAACGGTTGTGTGTGTTCTTTCAGGCGGCAACAACGATATCAGCCGCTACCCGGAGGTGATCGAGCGAAGCCTCGTGTATCAAGGTCTCAAGCACTATTTCATCATCAACTTCTCGCAGCGTCCGGGGGCACTCCGGAAATTCTTGAATGACGCGCTGGGGCCGACCGACGACATAACCCTCTTCGAGTACACGAAGAAGAACAATCGTGAGAGCGGTCCGGCCCTGGTCGGCATCGAACTCACTCGAAAAGAGCACCTCGAGGCGCTCCTCGAGCGCATGAAGAAAATCGAGATGTCCTTCGAGCTTCTGCCGCACGACAGTCCAGTTTTCCGGTTCCTTATTTGACAGACGGAGCCTTCCCGGTATCGTCTCTTTTAACCTTTCATTCCCCATGAGAAAGGAGGACCCCATGGCTCGGAGACGGGGACATAGGGTGATGTGCGACTTGGTGTTGCATGTCATCACCGAAGGGCGGCCGGTCAAAGTCGCCTTTGACGTATGAAATAATATTGTCATAATCGCGACTTCAGCATGAGAAAGGGGGTTATTATGACCCATGCTGAATCGTCAGTTGTTGTCGCGATTAACCACAGGGTTTTTCTCGACATCAAAGCTCTAACCCAAAAAGACGCGGAGCTTCTATTTGAAGCAACGCGCGCCTCTTTCGCAAAGAGGACGGGCTTTTGCAAGAAGGTCCGGAGTAAGATGGAGTTCCAATGTTCACTGCGAGAGCTGATCTTGCGGTGAGCCAGACGGGGTCGCTCATTTTTTCGCGACGGGGGTGTGGCCGGTCCCCATTCGGCCACACCTACTCTTCTCAATGTTGACAGTTTAATACACTCCGCCTATACTCTTCGTACCATCGCTCCTGATGGCTTGTCTGGGTGCAACTCTGCATCCTACATACCTGACCTCTAAGGAGGGGGAGTGGTGTGCCGAAAAACTGCATATGAGAGTCTTCGGAAGAACATTGAAAACTGAATATGGAAATTGTACGCATAACCAAATAAATTGGTAAGTAAAAGAAACACACAAGAAAATAGTAATTGGAAAAAAGAAATATACATTCTTTTGTTCCGTCCACCCGACACACTGAAAGTGTGACGG
>CAYVHJ010000004.1:0-12376 GCA_964451235.1 uncultured Candidatus Saccharibacteria bacterium
CCTCCGGCGTCATTTTTACGCTCGACACTGAAAGCGGTTTTCCCGATGTCATCTTGGTAACCTCGTCCTACGGTCTCGGGGAAATGATAGTGCAGGGGAAAGTGGTACCCGACGAGTTTCTCGTTGCGAAGCAAATGATCGGCAAAGCACCGCTTCCGATAATCGGGAAGCGTCTCGGGAGCAAAGAAACAAAGCTCGTGTACGCATCTCGAGGGAGCAAGGAGCCCGTGAGGGTGGTCAAGACACCCGAGGCAGACCGTCGACGGTTCTCACTTTCCGATCGGGAAATCATGGTACTTGCCACATGGGCGCGCGAGATCGAAAATCACTATTCGAAGCGGCGGGGGAAGCCAACGCCGATGGATGTCGAATGGGGACTCGACGGGAAGACCAACGAACTCTTCATTCTACAAGCACGTCCCGAGACTGTGCAAGTCGCGCGGGATCGCAACAAGATCCGCGAGTACATCCGCCGCGAAGAAGGAAAAATACTCGCGCGGGGCCTTTCTGTCGGCTCGAAGATAGTCTCGGGGAAAGCGCGCGTCATCGAAAGCGTTCACGACATCGACAAACTAAAATCCGGTGAAATCTTGATAACAGAGATGACGGACCCTGATTGGGAGCCTGTCATGAAGAAGGTGGCCGCGATCGTGACAGACAAGGGCGGGCGCACCTCGCACGCTGCTATCGTTTCGCGCGAGCTCGGCCTTACCGCAGTCGTCGGCGCAGAGACGGTGACCAAGCGGATAAAGACGGGGCAGGTCATCACCGTAGATACCACCTCCGCCGACGGCAAGATATTCAAGGGAGCGCTTCGCTTTGATGTGCGCGAGAGCGATGTGCGGAAGATCCCGAAAACGCGGACGAAGATCTCGATGAACCTCGCGACCCCTGACACAGCGTTTGAAAAGTCGTTCCTGCCGCACGAGGGCGTGGGGCTTGCACGTGAGGAGTTCATCATCGCCTCTGCAGTTGGCGTGCACCCGCTTGCACTCATCCACTACAAGAAGCTTGACGCCGCGCTCCGGAAGAAGATCGACGCGAGGGTACGAGGGTGGGCCGATAGGAAGCGCTTTTATATGGACAACCTTGCCTACGGCATCGCGAAGATCGCGACCGCTTTTTATCCGAAACAGGTGATCGTCCGTTTTTCTGATTTCAAATCAAATGAGTACCGCTCCCTCCTCGGAGGCGATCACTTCGAACCGCATGAGGAGAATCCGATGCTCGGGTGGCGAGGCGCTTCGCGCTACTATGATCCGAAATTCAAAGAGGCGTTTGAGTTGGAGTGCAGAGCCCTGCGGAAAGTAAGGGAGGAGATGGGACTTACGAATGCGATCCCGATGGTTCCATTTTGTCGCACGCTCGAAGAGGGGCGCAAGGTGCTTGCGACAATGGCCGAAGCCGGCTTGCACCCGAACCTTCTGCCGGGCTCCCCGCGCTCGGGCGTGAAAACGCCGGTCATCGTCATGTGCGAGATTCCCTCGAACGCCATCCTTGCCGATGAATTCTTGGATCTCTTCGACGGCATGTCGATTGGCTCGAACGATCTGACGCAACTCACGCTCGGGCTCGACCGCGACTCCGGCATTGTGAATCGTGTCGCCGATGAGAACGATCCAGCGGTGAAGAAATTCATCGCCGATGTCATCAAGGTATGTCGAAGGAGAAAAAAATACGTCGGCATCTGCGGGCAGGCGCCCTCCGATCATCCCGAATTCGCGAAGTTTCTCGTCGAGCAGGGGATCGAGAGCATGTCGCTGAATCCCGACAGTGTCATCAAAACGACGATCGCGGTGGCTAAGGTTGAGAAGGAGATGAAAAAGAAGAGGAAGAAAAGAGCCTGAAATACGTCGCGTATTTCACGAAAGCTGGCTGCAGATTTCCTCTTCAAGTTTCTGCAAATCGGTTTTCTGTATCATCGCTTCGAGATCTTTGTCTTCTTTTTTGAGGCCTGCCTTCGCATGAAGCTCCGCGAGGAGCTGCAAGATCTTCCACAGGTACAATACTAAAACATATGTTCCAGTATTGTACCTGTCACGGTACTTTGTGAGAAAGCTTGAGTATTGACTTATCAACACAATTTCGTTGCTCGTCGCATGGGGGGAGATAGAATTACCGTATGTCCCTTCGCCGCGTCCTTGCCGCAGGAGCTCTTGTGGCGCTCCTTCCCTTCAGTGCGAGCGCCCTCACCGCCGAGGACATCTACGCGCAGACGTTCTCGCTCTTCAACCAGATTATCTCCCTCCAAAAGCAGCTGATCCAATCTCTCGACGCCACCGTCGCAGATCTCAAGGTGAAACTCTCCGCGGCAAACAATGAACTCTCGGTGACAAAAGGCGTACTCTCCTCGGCCAACAGTCTGCTTTCGGAGTCGCAAAAGCAGCTCTCGACGGCGAACAGCAATCTCGCATCGGCGCAGTCGGAACTCACAGGTGTGAAGAGTCAGCTTTTTTCGTGCCAGAATCCCTCACCTCCGCCGCCGACACCGGTGAGTACAACTCCGGCTGGCAGCTGTGTTGTACATAACCCCTATTGTGGCGATACAGTGATCCCAAACGGCGAAATCGCTCATCACTCGTGCTGTGCGGTCGGCTCATTCCAAATATGTCTTAATGGCGTCTTATCGCCGACAGGCTATACAAGTGGCGCTCGTGTGCATGTTACCAACGGTTGTGGGAAGGACCCATCGTATTTTACTGGGTGAGCCTGAGGCAGAAAGAAGGGAAGCGAGTCGCTTTCGGGTGGAGGAGATGGCGCGGGGCGCGAGAGCGAGCTAATTCCCGAAACATATTTCCCGACCGGCGACATAAAAAACAAAAAACTCAAGAGGGCGAGGAGGCCAAGCGTTAGAGCCGTTGTTTTTCTCATACAGTTGACAGGATTATAGCAAACGGTGCGTTTGTGTTTTCCATCATTGACTATCGTGCTGGAGTGATACTGTTAAGCTCATGAAGAAGTTCCTTGCTTCCACTATGATGATCGGTGCGCTCGCACTCGTCTCTCCGTTTCCGGCGTACGCGCAGTACTATTCCTCCTATCCCAACAACTATTCGTATTCCAACTACCAAATGCCGCAGATGTACTGGTGCGGAACCTACTATTCGTACAGTCCGTGCACGGGAAGCGGCTACACTCAGCACAATTTCTCGCCGTACACGTACATCAACACCTCGCCCTATGTGAACGTGAGTGCGCCGTATTCGTATCCAGGCTCGTATTCGTATCCATCATATTCCTATTCATACCCGATGTACTCATCCCCCTACGCACAAGGCTACGGCGGGACACAGTATTCATACCCTTCCTATTCATACTCGTATCCGACGTATATGTATCCCACGTACTATTATGACTACGGGTATAACTCATATAACTCGTATGACGGATACTGCTACTCGGGATACGGTTGCTATCCGATGTACGTCGCAGATCCGCACCAGTGGCTCTATGACCCATGGACGGGGAGTTGGTATTAAGAAAAATTAGGCATCGCAATCTAATCGATGTCTACCCAAGGTTTAACCTTGGGTAGACGGTTACTTTGAGTTTTTGCCAAATCCCGTGAAAGCTTTGAGGATCTCGAGCGGTACGGTGAAGACGATGGTGTTGGACTGATCAGAGGAGACGTCGTTGATAGATTGGAGGGTGCGCAGGTGAAGCGCTCCTGGAACGGCGTTTAGGTTTCTCGCCGCATCGGCCATGTTCTTCGATGCGGCCAGCTCTCCCTCGGCGTTGATGATGACGGCGCGCTTTTCGCGCTCTGCCTCTGCCTGCTTCGCGATCGTCCGCTTCATGGTTTCAGGGAGGAGAATGTCCTTCAATTCAACGTTGCTGACCTTGAGGCCCCACGCATCGGTTTCTTTGTCCACGATCTCGCGGATCCGGTCTGCGATCTTTTCGCGGCTGGCGAGAAGCTCGTCCAGCGTCACCTCGCCGACGATATTGCGCATGGTCGTTTGCGCATACTGCGAGATCGCATAGAAAAAATTCTCCACCTCGAGCACCGCTTTTTCTGCGGAAGAGACTTTGTAATAAATGACGGCATTCACAGTCACCGACACATTGTCGCGAGTAATCGCGTCCTGATCCGGCACGTCCACCGCCTTTACCCGAATGTCCACGCGGCGATATGTCTGGATGATGGGCCACACCAATCTCCAGCCGGGCTCCATGATGCCGGTGAATTTGCCGAAGGTAAACTTAACACCGCGCTCGTACTGGTTGATCTGCCGGATGCTCGCGATGACGACGATGAGTACAGTTCCGAGGAGGACAAAAATCCAGTTCATGGCCTCATTATACCTCCGTGTGATAGGCTCTCCAAATGGACCCCGCGACGATATCGGATGCCTACCGCAATCGCTATACGCTCTTCGTCCACTATGGGCTTCGGGCGGCGATACTCGTTGCGGCGTTCTATTTTGCCTTCAAGGGCGACTGGGCTTCCGTTTTTAGCACCGTTCTCGTCTTCGTGCTCATGTCGGCGCCGTCCGTCTTGAAGTACCGCTACCGGTTCTACCTCCCATTCGCGCTCGATCTCGGCATTGTGTGCTTCATTTTTGCGACGCTCTTTCTCGGTCAACTTGCAAATTTCTACGACAACATTCCGTTTTGGGACAAGTTCGTTCACTTTCAGTCGGGGCTTATTCTAGGCGTCGCGGGATTCGTCTTGGTGTACACGCTGAATGAGCAGAAATCCGTCCACCTCGATTTGAGTCCTGGCTTTGTGTCGTTTTTTGCCGTTACATTCTCGCTCGCGATCGGCGTCGTGTGGGAAGTTGTCGAGTTTATTGCCGATTCGCTCTTTGGCATCGATTGGCAAAACGGCAATGCCGACACGATGTGGGATCTCATCGCGGCCGGAGCGGGAGCGCTCGTCGTGAGCATCGTCGGCTACTTCTGGATGTATCGAAAGGCGCGGCTGCCGTTCACGCCGCGACTCTTCAGATTTTTGCAGAAACTGAAATAGTCGCTCGGAGGCGTTGCATCGCTCGGGTCGCGTCCGCGTGTGCTCACGCGGCGCTCCCGCTCGGCGCCTTCGCGCCTCCGCGAAGACCCTCACGATGCGACGCCTCCTCGCTTAAGCTGGGGAAAAGCTCCCGCCCTCGCTGTCGCGTTACCAAGCTCCTTAGCAAGATCGCTCGCGAGGAAGTAATAGCCCTTTTTCTTTTTGGTGAGGAGGCCTGCGATCTTGTTTCCCAGTTCGCAGGCTTTTTTCGCGGCCGTAGACGGAGCATATCCTTGTGCCAGGAAGCCGGCACACAAACCCGCGAGCACGTCTCCCGTGCCCGCTTTCGCGAGGCCTTTGTTCGCGCGAACGGAAACTTGTCGCGAGCCTGAGAGGATCTCGGTAGGGAATCCTTTTTTGACAATGATGTTTTTCTTGAGGATCTTCTTGATATCGTTGTTCTTCTGCAGGAGTCTCCATTCGCCTTCGTTCGGCGTGAGGATGGCGTTCGACATCTGATCGTTGCGCAACACTTTGAGGGCGTCGGCGTCGACGACTTTCGGAAGAGGTGAACGCACGAGCGCGCGCATGAGCGCGGCTGTGCCGGCTCGCGTGCCGGCACCGTTCCCGAGTACGAGGATGTCGGCGGTTTTCATCTGCCTACGGATCGCTCGCTCGTGCCTTTTTGAAAGATGTGTTCCTTTTAACTTTCGTGTCATCAGGTCGGGGGAGAGCGCATTCAGAGCCCACGCAACTCTCTCCGGCGCCATGACGATTACTGATTCAGCTCCCGCGCGAAGCGCGGCAATCGCGGCAAGATACGGAGCTCCTGTGAATTCTTCCGATCCACCGACGACGAGAACGCGCTTCACAAGCAACAATTACTCTCTTTTATTTGCTCGCTGTTATTGCGGGGTCGTGAACGACTGCTGCGAACTCGTCGCCGCGTTGCCGGTGACATCACTCGATTCAGCGACATACTGATACGTTGTGCTGGCGGTGAGTCCTGTGAGGGCGAGCGTATGGCTTGTCACGAGCGCGCTGTTCGAGGCGTTCGCAGTGGGACTCCCGAGCGTGAGAGGCGAGGTGGTGCCGTACCACACCTTGCTCGTGGCAGCTTCGTTCGTTGCCCACATGACCTGTGCTGATGTCGAGGCCGAGGAAGCGGATAGCGCCGAGAGAGAAGGTGCAGTTGTATCTGCCGGAGGCGTTGTCGTTCCTGTGCTGCCTCCAGGAAGGCAGATACCCACCGTGTCGCCGTGCGCGAGGTGTGCGCCGAGCGCGGGAACTCCAATGACGAGCGTCTGCGGCGATACGCCGGCTGGCTTGTGACATACCGTTACCACACCCGCACCAGGTGTCGTGGAACTTGTTGCAAGGCCGAGGCGGGCGATGATGCCGGCGGGAAGCTCGCGGCCGACGAAGAGCGAAAGGAGTCTGGCTTGCGTCTTGGGGCCGAAGATGCCGATCGCCTCGATACCGAATTTTTTCTGAAACTTGCGAAGAGCTTCTTCGGTCTTGGGGCCGAAGAATCCGGTAATGAGGTGTGCCGGGAAGATCGAGGAATCTTGCGCGAGGAGCTCCTGTAGGTCGCGGACATCATCACCCGACATGCCGCGCGAGAGCGAACGGAGGAATCTCAACTCTCGTTTTGTCTCCTTTACCTCGGCTTTTGTTTCCTTTATCTGTACCTTGAGTGCATCGCGCATCGCTTTTGTCGAGGATGCAATGGTGTCATCATCGTCATCATCATCGAGCGCCTCACGCTGCGCTTTGAGAGCGTTGAGCGTCTCGCGAAGGGCGCGTATCTGCTCCTGAAGTGTTGCAGTCGTTGTCCCTATGTTGATAAAAGGAAGCCTGAACTCGAACGATTTTTTATTGCCCCCTCTATTTTCAGACTTACCCTTCTTGTCATCATCGGCAAGGGCAAGAGGTGCGGCGAGCAGACTCCCTGCAATGAGGAGGGAAGTCAGCCCAATAGATATTGCACGCATAGTATATGTGTTGTGTAGTATTACCTGCAAATTGCTAATAATGTGCCGGAGCTATTGTACCACGGTACACATGCCCTAAGACGTCAAAGTCCTTAGGAATCTTACAAGCTCTTGCTTCCGAAATATCCACTTGCCCGCTTCGATCGCAAGGATATTCAAGATGCCTACGAAGAGGACCGCAAGAAGCCAGAGTGGTGGAAGAGCGATTGTGCCGAAGAGCGATTGCAGAAAGGGAGCATATATTGCAGCAAGCATGAGAAATATACCTACGCCGACCCCTGCGACGAGGTACGGATTTGAAAAGGGGGAGTAGGAGAACACGCTCTTTTCGAGACTTTTTACCGAGAACGCGACGAAGAGCGTGTAACTGCCGAAGCACGCAAAGATGAATGTCCTCACCAGCGCTTCATCATATCCGGCATAGAGAAGCGCTAGGTAGAGCGCGAGGAGGAGGGCGCTTGAGGAGAGGCCGACGACGAGAACGAGAAAGCGCATGAGGGGATCAAAGAGCCGCGTGCTCCTCCTCTGCGTGCGGGAAGAAAGGCCATCGATATTTTTCTCGAACGCGAATGCGACAGCCGGGAAACTGTCGGAGAAGAAATTGACCCACAGGATCTGGAGAGCGTTCAGCGGGAGCGCAACGCCCGCAATGAGAGCGCCTCCGATGAGCGTGAGTTCGTCCATGACGGTCGAGAGAAGGTAGACGATAACTTTGCGGATGTTGCTCATGATCTGTCTGCCCTCGTCTACCGCGGCGGCAATCGTCTCGAAGTTGTCGTCGAGGAGCACGAGGTCGGCGACGCTGCGCGCGACTTCCGTCCCCGAACCCATCGCGATCCCGATATCGGCCTCTTTGATGCTCGGCGCGTCGTTCACGCCGTCGCCTGTCATCGCGACAATCTCGCCCATGCTCTGGAGCGTTCGCACGATGCGCACTTTATCGAGCGGCGAGACGCGAGCGATGACGCGCAGATGCGGGAGTCGGCGCGCAAATTCTTCATCCGAGAGTCGAGCAAGCTCCGACGCTTCGATTGAAGAATGCTCGCCGAGAGGCAAGCCCACCTCTTTCGCGATCGTTTCTGCCGTGCCGAGGTGATCCCCGGTGACGATGACTGTCCTGATGCCTCCACGCTCGACGCGACGAATCGCCTCCCCGACGCTCGGACGAACGGGATCGCTGAACGCGATGAGACCTTCGAATTCGAGTTTCGTCGCATCGAGCTCGTGCGAAAGCGAGAGATCATGTCTTCGGTGAGTTTCTTTTGCCGCGACGCCGAGGACGCGTTTTCCGGCGCGCGCGAGAGAATTGATCGTCGCATGCACCTCTCGCCGCTCCCGCTCATCGAGCGTCGAGCGCTCGACGAGGATATCGGGTGCCCCGAAAAAGACGAGCGTGTGGCCCTCTCCCTTGCGCAGAAGCGACACGGAGAATTTATTGATCGCGTTGAAGGGAAGCGCTTGATCGATGGTGGCGCTCTTTTTTACGCGCTCGACGTGTATGCCGGCAAGTGCAGCGGCGCGCACAAGTGCCACCTCCATGATGGGACCGCTTACGCGCCACGCTTCGGGAGGATCGTTCGGATTTTCGATGAGGATATTCGCGTTCAAAAGTGCGCGCTCCAAGAGCGCGTTCTCACTCATGTCCCGCAGCGGAATAACGTCGGAAAGTTCCATCTTCGCCATGGTGAGCGTGCCGGTTTTGTCCGTGAGAATAACGCTCACGTCGCCAAGCGCTTCCGCCGCGACGAGCTTGCGTACGACTCCGTTTCTCTTCGCCATCCGCTCGACGCCGACCGCAAGGATTACCGTGAGCGCGACGGGAAGGCCCTCGGGGATCGCCGCAACCGCGATAGCGACCGACGTGAGGAACATGTCGAGGTAGGAGTGTCCGACGGCAACGCCGACGAAGAATACAACGACCGTAAGGACGCCCAAAGCCAAGCTCGCGCGGAGCGAAAACTTTTGGATGGCGATTTGGAGCGGTGTTGCCTCATGCTCCGCCCGCGCGACGAGTGCGGCGATCTTTCCAAATTCCGTCGAGCCTCCGGTGCGACAAACGATCGCCGTGCCGATGCCCTGTGTGACCAGAGTTCCCGCGAATGCCATGCAGCGCTGGTCGGCGAGGTCCGTCTCGGGGGAGAGAGCATCGGTAGCTTTCTCGACGGGAAGGGATTCGCCGGTGAGTATCGCTTCATCAATCTGCAAGTCGCTCGCATAGAGTATTCGCGCATCGGCGGGCACGCGGTCGCCCTGGGAGAGGCGAATGAGATCGCCGGGTACGAGATGTTCGGCGTCCATCTCCCGCTCGACTCCTTCGCGGATGACCCGCGCGCGCTCGCGCAGGTAGCTTTTCAGCTCCGCGAGCGCGCGCTCGGCCTTGTGCTCCTGGTAAAAACCTAAGCTCACGTTCGCGAGGACTGCGATGAGAATAAAGAGCGTATCGCGTACATGCCCTATTGCGAGCGTTGTCGCTGCGGCTGCAAGGAGGATGATAATCAGGGGGCTTTCGAATTGCTTGAAAAAGATGCCGAACCCCGATGCTCGATGGGTGTGCTCGATAGAATTTGTTCCGAAGAGTTCGCGCCGCATCTGCACTTCTCCGTCGGAGATGCCCCGATGGACGTCTGTTTGGAGCGCGACGGCAACCTCTTCGGCGGAACTACTCCAGAATGATTGCTCCAGAGACTCTTGGCTCAATGTCATTGGCTTATTATACCCGCGTGGCGGTATACTCTCTCACCAACGCCAGTTCAGGTTGTCCACGTCGGGAACCGGATCTCCTGATGTTTGTGATAGGCCGCGTGCTATTATTTATATGCATTGCACTGACTGGGAAATGGGGAACCAGCGATCAGTACAGCCAGTTGGTAAAGGTTGGCTGTATCGGTGCCTGAAGCGTAGGCGCCCCGCATGAACGTGCAGGTGCGTTATTCGCTTTATTAACTAATTTTTAGGTTTTATGTCCATACACAGAGATGCGTGGATAGTGTTCTTCGCCGCACTAATCGGCGCGTTCGCGTTCGCATCGGTAACCTTTGCGAATATTAATAGTAGTTCGTTCACTGTTGTCGTAGATAACTCCGGCTCCATTACCAACACGAGTTCCTCAACCGCCGAAACGGGTGGCAACGTCGCAACGGGCAGCACCGGCGGCGCGGGAGGCGGTGGAGGCGATGTCACTGTGACCGGCGCGGGTGACTTCAATAACGGAAGCGCAACAGGGGGAGACGGCGGAGCGGGCGGAAGCGCGGGTGCTGGGGGATATATCGAGACCGGCAACGCATCATCGTCAGCCTCATCGTCTAACACGTTGAATGACACCGAGATTGATCTGATTGCCTCGACGACCGCAAACATTAACAGCTCTTCCATCACGGCAACCTCCACTTCGGGCGGCGCGATTGTGGACGACACGCGCTCGCGAGCTCGCACGGGCGGCAATACCGCAACCGGGAGTACAGGCGGCGCAGCAAGCACAGGCGGCACCGTTAGCGTCGTGGGCCCCGGTAGCAACAACAACGGAGGCGCGACGGGAGGAACTGGTGGAGCAGGAGGCCCCGGGGGTATCGGCGGCACTGTTTTCACCGGCGCAGCCAACAGCACGGCGACCAGCGCCAACCTGATGAACCGAGTCCGGATTCGGATACTGTTCTGAAGTAGTCTAACTCTTTGTTTTCGCTCGTACCTATTTCGCGCAAAACGGCTCGCCGTGAGGCGGGTTGCCGCCCAGCAATGCTGAATTAAATTTCGCCACATAGGCGGCCCTCATCCCTGCAGGGAAATAGTCAAACGGGCACACTGCGGTCGTGTACGTTGTACTGGTGTTCCAGGCGGGATCATCGGCGTACCGATTGCGCACTGTAGAGTTGTACACCCCAAAATCCCAGTTGCCGGCAGCACTGGTGCCGGTCGTGTAGCCGAGAAGCTCGCCTGCCGCAAAGGTAATAGGAGTCAGCTCTTCCGTTCTACTGTCTTGTTTCGGCTCGGAGGGAAGCAAGTTTTTAATTGTCTCGGCTGGTTCGGTGATGTGTCCAAAGCGAACCTTTACTTCGCAGCTTGCTCGGAATTCCATCATGTATGGCCCGCCAATGTAGTGCGAACCGCTCTCTAATGTCATCGCGGTCGGCGCATAGACGGGCACGCGGACATGATCCGTTCCTATGTAACTGTGTGTCTTGAGGCTCGGACCTGCGCCCATCGTGGGGGGAGGAGCGATGTAATTGACCTTGCTCATATCGGTAATGTCATTCGTGAAGAGAGGAGAAGGATTGCTCACGCAATTTGCCTCCGCCGCGGACTTGTATGGGGATGGAGCGCTTTGATTTTGTTTTGCTTGGTCTTGGAGATGTGGGCTGAAGTCGTAGACTAGCTGGCGTAGCCTTTCCAGCTCGCTTTTCGAATAGCCTTTTGCCTCCAAATCAGCTAGATCACTCGAAATGCGGATCGCATGTTCAGGAGCGAAGAATATATTTTTCTCTTGTGCATTCCGGATTTCGCTTTCGAGAGCGGCAAACTTCCGTTGCATGTCGCTTATGACGTCGGTTCTCTCAGCGGGAGGTTTGGGCGGTAGCTTTTTAGGTTGAGTTTGAGACAATGGATTTCTTCCTGTTTTCGATGTGACGGGCGGGGCCTGGGTTTGGTTGCTTTCAGGCGGCACGAGCGAGGCTGGGGAGCTTGTCGCATTGCTCGAGGGTAGAACTGTTTCTATCTTCTCTTTTGAACTCTGAATGGTATAACGCACGGCCGCTCCACTCGCAAGGGCAGCAATGAGAATAAAAATGACGGCGGGAAGAGAGATAAATCCTTTGTTCACCAACCAAGTATACGGCAGAATCTTGTAGCTCCGCGTCGTTGGACGCAATCAGAACTGAAAGCGTTCAAAACGATTGATTGGATTATAGCAGTCCGCGATCTGCAGTATGTACCCGCCCTCAACAAAGCCTTGACATAAAAAGTATGGGGGACGCTTGATCATCACCCGCTTCCGGCATAAAGAGCTGGCTAAAGTTCCGAGAGCTCTTGCAGCGCCGCATCTATGTCCAGTGGAGTTGCTTCTCTAGGTATTTCTTCAGCATTCTTAAACGCTATTAAGTACTCTCCTGCGCGAGAGGGATTGAATTTCTTGATTTGATATCCGTTAGAGACGAAATGTGCCAACAGTTGATCAAAATTTGCGTTGATCTCCAAACCCTCAATATCTCGATATACATACGCGTCTCGCTGATTATAAAAAGCGCCGCCGGAGAAATCGACTATAAGCGTCTTATTTTTTGTGTCCAGCGCGAATATGGCATTAGCATTTTCTGGAGATGACAAATACGCAACCCCGTAATGGGGGTAGTATCCAAGCATGAGATTTTGTTTTCGCAAGTCGGTTTCCGACTTTCGGATTATTAATTTCTCCCTACGAGCGATTCTTTCGTGTACAAGA
>CAYVHJ010000005.1:0-5702 GCA_964451235.1 uncultured Candidatus Saccharibacteria bacterium
GAGATCGGCAACAAGTCTCTGATGCCGCTTCAAGGCGAACCATTCGACGATATCGCGTGCGACGATGGGGCCGATCTCGTCAATGCGCTCGAGCTGCTCAGCGCTCGCCTCTGCCAAGGCATCGACGGTGCGGAATTTCTTTGCAAGGAGTATCGCTGTTTCTTCGCCCACCTGTGGTATCGAAAGTCCAACGAGAAGCCGCGAGAGCTCGGTATGCCGTGCTTTCTGAATCGATGCGATGAGTTTCTTCGCCGAAACTTCGGCAAAACCCTCAAGGTTCAAAACGTCTCCCTCCGTGAGGGAAAAAATCTCATCGTAGTGCTGGACGAGGCCTTTTTCGAGGAGCATGTCCACGCGTTTTTTGCCCAAGCCCTCGATGTCGAGTGCATGTTTGCCCGCGAAATTCTGGAGCCGTCTGCGCACCACCGCAAACGAATTCTTGTTCACGCACCGCCACGCCGCCTGTCCTGGGATGCGCTCGATGGCGCCACCCTCTCCGCACTCGGGCACGCGCGAAGGCCACACATATGGCTTCGTGCTCTTCGGCCGGAGTTCTTTCACAACGCTCATGATGTCGGGGATCACATCCCCCGCCTTTTGCAGAACGACCGTGTCTCCGAGGCGGACATCGAGCCGCTTAATTTCGTCCTCATTGTGAAGCGTGGCACGGGAAACGACGGTACCCGCGACGGCAACCGGTTTCAGGTGCGCAACCGGCGTGAGAACTCCGGTGCGGCCGACCTGAAGAACAATGTCCTCCACGAGGGTCGTGACCTGCTCGGCAGGAAATTTGAACGCAATCGCGAAGCGCGGTGCCTTTCCCGTATAGCCCAGTTTCTCCTCATACTTTTTTTCGTTCACTTTGAGAACGACTCCGTCGAGCCAGTACTCTTGGTGTCTTCCTTTCTTCTTCCAGCTTTCCCAATATTCAATCGCCTCTCCGATATTTTTGACTAAACGGTGGTGGGGGTTCACTTTAAAACCAAGCTTGCGCATATACTCGAGCTCTTCGGCTTGCGTTCCCGGAAGTTTCTCGCTCGTCTGCGCGATATCGTAGATAAAGACATCCAGTTTTCGCGCCGCAGCGACTTTCGGATCGAGCTGCCGGATAGAGCCGGCAGCCGCATTGCGCGGATTCGCGAAAAGCGGCTCTCCCTTTTTCGCCCGAATCTTGTTCAGCGCTTCGAGATTTTTTGAACTCATCCACACCTCGCCCTCCACAACGATATCAATGGTCCGTGAGAGCGAGAGCGGCACCGATTCGATTGTTTTGACATTGTGCGTCACGTCCTCGCCCACCATGCCGTCGCCGCGCGTCGCAGCGGTTTTGAGGAGTCCTTTTTCATAATCAAGAACAATCTTGAGTCCGTCGATCTTCAGCTCGCATACATACGTGGGATGAACGGCGCCGAACGCGGGTTTGAGAAATCGCCTCACGCGCGCGTCGAATTCGCGGATCTCCTCGGCAGAAAACGCGTCGTTAAATGACCACTGCGGCACCTTGTGTCGCACCTTTTTAAATTGCGGCAAGGGTTTCCCGGCAACGCGCTGCGAGGGTGAATCTGGTGCAATAATCGAGGGATACTTCTCTTCGATCTCTGTGATCTCATGCTTGAGAGAGTCGAGCGCTTGCTGCGATATCTCCTCTTTGTCGTAGACGTGGTAGAGAGTGCGGTAGCGGTTAATAGTCTGTTTCAGGCGCTCATACCGTACACGAACATCCTTCGGAATCATATGCAACAGGGTACAGGTTTTAGGTTTTAGGTTCCAGTCCAAACCCCTTATACCTCACACCTTGCACCTCAAAACTTGTTAGTACGTCAAATCGACGGAGCGCTCGAGCGCATGGGAGCTCGATTCGACGTTCGCGCAGGAGGTGTTGTACCCATCCACGTGGATCTTTGTCCTCGGGTTGGTGTTACTCTTTGTGACGCTCACTTTCGCGCAGTAGCCATTTGGCTCGAACTCGAATGAAGAGACGATGTCGCCGTCTACGTTCAAGACGGTCGTCGTCTTTGCCTCATTGTCGCAGGTGAGATTCTTCGTGGTAGCAGTCGTCGTGGGAAAAAGCTGGAACCGCATGTCCCAGTAGAGCGCGCACTCCGCGCCCGTGTCGGCGGCATAGAAGGCAAATTGTGAATCGCGGCCGACCGATGAGAGTGTCAGCTCTTTTTGGGCAAGCGCAAAAATGGACGTACCGAGAGCTAGCACCACCGAGGCGATGAGGGCCGCGAGCATCAGCGTAAACCCTCGCTGGTTCTTCTTCCCTCCAACCCCTCCTACCGTATGAAAATTGTCGGCTATTTTCATACTATTCTATCTCCTCCACCCACCGGTAAAGATTTTCGGAAATCGTGAACGAGCGTGTCCGAAATGAGCCGGTCGCCCATTCGACCTCCACCGAAATTCGAACTTCGTCAGTGCTTCCGGTCACAAACTCCGCGCGCACCGTACGCGTGAAGCGCGTGTTTTCCCACCCCTCCGCGGCACTACAATCAAGCGTCGGCATTAAGCAACCCGGCCGGTATCCGTACAGCTCTCCGTTCGATTGCAGTGGTGGACAACCGTCAGGAGGGCAGAGTGCCGTCGAATCGTCTCGTGTGTCCACAATAAAAGCCGACCCGGACGTCGACGGAATGCCTCCCAAGAGATCCGCCTGGTTGCCGAAGACGTTTGTGAGGATATTGTTGTCGCGCGCATGACGAATGGCCTCGATCGCCTCCTGTGCAAGATGAAACGCAGTGATTTGATCCCGCGCATAGTACGCAGTCGCGAGACTTTGTGCGGTCAAGGCCATCGGAGCGATGATTGCAACCGAAAGAATAGTTACAGCAACCAACGTCTCGATGAGCGTAAAACCACGAGGGCGTATATCGTATTTTGTATATCGTATTTTGTATACGAGATACCAGATACTAGATACTAGATACTTATATTTCGTCATATGTCGAGAATTCGCTGCACGGCCGTCGCCTGTATCGAGAAGGTGGTCTTCGTTTTCACGTTGCTCCCGCCAGCAGTACCGCTCACGGCCACGACGACCTTCGGCTGGATGGTATCCCCCCGCGTCGTGCCGACGACGTAGAAGGTGAAATCCTCGATCGTAACGTCTCTCGCTGTAACGGCGTAGTAGTTGCCGCCGTTGTTCTCCGATTTGCACAGCCGTCCCTGTCCGCAGAACGTGCCGTTCGTGTCGTATAGGTATATCCACCTCTCAAGGGGGTCGCAGTCACCTTCGCAAAACGGTTTGAACGCGAGCTTCGTATCGCCGTTTTCGCAGGACTGTGGCGCGGTTATGTCGCCCGCCCCGCAGTGATACTCCGATCCCATGCGGATCGAGCGCGTCATGCCGTCGAGCGCAATGCTGAAATTGTTAATGACTGATTGCAGTGCGTGCGCTTTGCGGTTTGCGCCCACGAGCGAAAGAAGCGCCGCTGTCGAGACAAGCATGACAACCGCAAAGAGGGCGACCGCGACGATCATCTCAATGAGTGTGAAGCCTCGGGTAGCTTTCAGCTGCCAGCTGTCAGCTTTCAGGAAATGCGGCATGCGTTTACGGATGGAGTCTACTGCAAGCTGAAAGCTGAAAGCTGAAAGCTTCATACTTATTGCGTGGCGATCTGTCCCGCTATCTCCACAATCACGCTCATGCGATCCGCGCGGGGCGATTCGAGTACGATGCGTCCGCGCTCTTGAAGAGCCCCGGGATTCGCGACCCCCGAAACGCCGTTCGCGCTTATGTAGGCATCGGGCTCCGGCCGCTTGAAAAAGATATCGAGTTTCTCGAGCCCGCACACTTCGCCGCCCTCGCCGCTTGCAGTCGCGCACAGATCGGCGATGTGGTAGCCGCGAAGTATGTCGGTGGATTCGACAAGCTCGCACGAAATGGAGTCGGGACAGCCGTCATAGAGACCGTTTGGGGATATTGCGTCGGCAAATAGCACATACGTGGTGGGACTATCGATAGCAAAATGCATCCCGTAGCCTATATTGAAATTAGTGGTACCGTACCGCCTGACCGCAATGCCAAACACCTGTGCTTGTCGAACGGAGAGAGCGACATCGTATGCAAGGTTCTCAAGAAGGATGACCCCGCCGAAGCGGTTGTTGTTCACAAGAACGAGACTGCTTATGACGGTGAGAATCCCTGTGACGACCAAAAGTTCGATCAAAGTGAACCCAAGAGCAGCGTGAGTCCGAAGCTGAGACTGTGCATGTTTGAAAGCCATATGGCGAGCGTGGAGACGACGAGAAACGGTCCGAACGGCACCTCGCTCTTCATTGTATACGATTGCGAAGGAGCAACACGTGTTATTCCCCAACGCAGAAGAAGCCGTGCAATAAGAGGCAATGGCAAGAGAACTGCGAGCGATACGACCGCGCCAAGAATGAAGGCGAGCATGACCGCAATGAACCCGGAGAGCGGACCTAAAAGATATCCGATGCCAAGCGCAAGTTTTACATCCCCGAATCCCATCCATCGTCCTTCTGAAACAAGCCACATGGCGAAGAGGAGAATGGCCGCCGCCGGTCCAGGAAGTATGAGCGCGAAAAAATCAGATCCCTGCGGCAGCGGTGTCAAAAGTTGCGATAGGAATGCAAGTGAAATGAACGTGTAGACCCAGGCGTCGGGAATAATCGTGCGTCGAAGGTCGTATGCGGCGATCGCGACAAGGAGCGCCGCGATCGGAAGAGCGAGCAGGCGCATAAGGATCGGGAGTGGTGAGAGGCCAATGAGCGCAAATATTGCAGCCGTGCCGGCTTCAACGAGCACGTATTGAATAGAAATCTTCGCTCCGCACATGCGACAGCGACCTCGCAACAGGACCCACGAAACGACGGGGATAAGGTCATACCATGCAATTCGCCCCCTACAGGAGGCACACACGCTCCGCCCCGTGAGCGGCCGTTCTTCCCATCGAAAAATAAGAACATTGAGAAAACTTCCGACGATGAGGCCAAAAACGCCGAAGACAAAGGCCATCTTCAAGTTTACCCCGCCGATCAGCTCGTTACGTCGTAGCAGAGACTCCCCGTGTCGCTCGCATTACACTTCCCTGAATCGGCGCCGTTAAATCCTCCCGCCGCGGCAGCTGCGGAAAAACAGCCCGCCGCGGCAGAGGTACAATCGGCGTCACTGTTCTTTGCCGAATTGCCCGAGTCTTCCAAAGATGCGCCCAGATGGTAGTCGGCGCCGTTTGTCGTATAAGCGTACGAGTAATCTCTCTGGTCGCTCGGATCGTGGGGAATGACGGAGAGAAATCCGTCGGAGACCAGAGTCGAGGAATCAAGGTCGGTGACCTGCGGGTAGGCATTGTACTTGTCGTAGTAAAGCTCAATCGCAAGCTGCAACTGCCGGACGGCTGCGACACGGTTGGCGTCCCTCCCTTTCTTCCTCGCGCTGTTCAATGATGCGAGAACCACCGAGGAGAGGATTCCGATGATCGCGATGACGACCAAGAGTTCGATGAGAGTAAATCCGGCACGAAGGTTATGGGTTTCAGGTTTAAGGTTATAGGGAAATACAAAATCAGAATTCTGTCGCTTCCCTGACACCTGACACCTGACACCTGACACCTGGTTCGTCATGGGTTCATTATAGCAGATGGAACGCTCCCGAAAGAGTAGTGTGGATAGCCTAGAAGCCGGACGCAATGTTGTAAATAGGGAGAAGCACGGATGCGAGCAGAATTGCGACACCC
>CAYVHJ010000005.1:5712-12210 GCA_964451235.1 uncultured Candidatus Saccharibacteria bacterium
GAGCGTAGCAAGGTCCGCGGGCGTGGAAACCTGAAGGCGGGAGAGTGAGTGCGGGTTTCCGAACATGCCCTAAAACCCTGACGCAATGTTGTAAATAGGGAGAAGCACGGATGCGAGCAGAATTGCGACACCCACGGCAAGCGTCACGATCATAAACGGCTCAATGAGGCTGACGAGCGTGTCCACCGCATTGTTTACCTCGCGACGATAAAACCGCGCCATTGTGTCGAGTACCTGCGCCATGTTGCCCGTTTCTTCCCCAATCTTGATCATGGCAACGATAATGCCCGGAATTTCGGGATGTTTCCGAAACGCCTCCGACACCGGGAGACCCCCTTTCACGTCTGCGGTAGCGGCCACCAGCACCTTTTCGTAGACAGCGTCACCGACGACGGAGCCCGTTATTTCGAGTCCCCGCAGAATCTGCACGCCGCTTTTGAGCATCGTCGATAGATTGTCGGCAACACGTGAAAGGAACAGCTTCTTGTAAATTTGGCCGATTGCCGGAATTTGCATGCGCGCGCGGCTGAACATCTCGCGGCCCACATCGGTTCGATAAAAGCGGTAGAGAAACACGCCTGCGACGACGAGAAGAATCAGTAGCAAGAGTATGTAGCGCGTTAAGAAGGTGCTGATGCCAATGACTATTTTTGTATAGATGGGGACGTTTTGTCCGAGCTCCTCGAGAAGTGTCGCTAGGTTGGGAATCACGAGCGTCATCATAAGCCCCATCACGACGATAAAGGTGATCGTGATAAAGGCGGGATAAATGAGGGCGTTCCTTGCCTTTTGGGTGATTTCGTAGTTGCGATCGAGGTAATCGGCGAGGAACGAAAACGTCTCATCCAGTTTGCCAGCTTCTTCACCCGCACGCACCATGTTGACATAAAAGGGGGAAAACACATCGGGATGCCGCGAGAGCGCCGCCGAGATTGAGGAGCCGCTCTGAATGTCGCTCGCAACGGCAGAGAGTTTTTCCGCAAGCTTCGGCGTGCGGGCCTCTGCCGCAAGGAGGCGGAACGCGCGCAGTGCAGAGACCTGTGCTTCAAAGAGCGTCGTGACCTGACGGCTCACCATCACGATGTCCGCATTCGTGATCCGATCGAAAAACGAGATGCGCGTCCATGCGCTAATCTTTTCCCCCTCGGGTACGATTGACGAAATAACGAGGCCGCGCCGCTGCAGTGCGGTAATGGCGACATCGACATTGACCGCGTCGATCGTGCCTGCCCGTTCGGCTCCCTCCTGGTCGACTGCGTGGTATGTAAAGAGACTCATGGCTTGTAGCTTGTAGCTTGTAGCTTGTAGCTGATTATGTTCATAAGTGATCGATGTGCTGCTGGCTACAGGCTACCGGCTGCCGGCTAAAGTAATTTCTGTAACACGTTCGGGTTCAGTGAAAACTGGTAGGCGCTCTCGACGGTGATCTCTCCGCGCGCAACCAATTCCGCAAGCGACCGGTTCATGTCAATCATGCCCTCGGTGGAGCCGGTTTCGATGACGGTCGGGATCTCGTGCGTTCTACGCTCGCGAATGAGATTCCCGACTGCTTTGTTGTTGATGAGGAGCTCGTATGAAGGAATCAAACCCCCCGAAATGCGCGGGACGAGACGCTGCGAGAAGATGCCGGCGAGAGACGCCGCAAGCTGGAGACGGATCTGGTCCTGCTGCGACGCAGGAAACGTGTCGATGATGCGGTCAACAGTTTGCGCCGCATCGTTCGTGTGCATTGTCGAAAAAACGAGGTGACCGGTTTCCGCCGCGGTCACGGCGGCCACCATCGTTTCCGGTCCCCGCATCTCGCCCACGAGAAGGACATCGATGTCCTGCCTGAACGCGGATTGGAGCGCCGTTGCGAAATCTTTCGTGTCGATGCGCACCTCCCGCTGGTCAATGAGCGACTGCTTCGGTTCGAACACGTACTCGATCGGATCCTCGATCGTAACGATGTGCTCCATCCGCTCGGTATTGATGAGCTCGATAAGCGAGGCAAGCGTTGTCGTCTTTCCCTGACCGACGGGTCCCACGACCAGGAAAAACCCCTGGGACTTCCGCGCGAAGGTCGAGAGGACGTCGGGGAGATTCAATTCCTGAACGGTACGGATGGTCCTCGGAATGAGCCGGAGAGCGATTGAAATGGAGCCGCGTTGGAAAAAGGCATTGCCGCGAAAGCGGTTTTTGTCTTCGCTCTCGTACGCAAAATCTACTTCCTTCTCCGCAAGAAAGCGCTTTTCCTGCTCCGCAGAAATGAGCGTCTTCAAAAAACCCATGGTGTCCTCGGGCGTTAGAGGGGACTCCTTGAGCATCGGTGCGAGCACTCCGGAGGCGCGAATCGTTGGGTGCGCGCCTGCCGAGAAGTGCAGGTCGGATCCTCCCTCGTGCGCGAGCACGTTGATGTATTTCTTCAAGGTGGATGCGTAGTCTGCTGCCATACTGCGATTATACCGCGGCCTGCGGCTATTATTCCCGAGAGATGTGAATTAGAATTTTCAATTTAGGAGCGCTTCGCATCTCTCCGCTTTAGGATTTCCTCTCCAACCGCCTGAACGACTTCGGAAGGTATCATGCTCGCCTTCACGATGTAGCTATGAACGCCTAAGTGTTCGGCTTTCGCTTTCTCGGCAGGATCGCTCTGATTGGTAAGCGCGATGAGGGCCGCCTTCGGAGCCAAGTGCTCCTGCAGGAGTTCATCGAGAAACGAGAAACCGTCGCGTTCAGGCATCATGAGGTCGAACACGACAGCATCGGGTGCGAACCCCGACTTGAGCGCGGAGAGCGCCTCGGCAACCGATAAGCACGACTGTACGGTGTATCCCGCCGAGGTGAACTTCATGCCGTACATGTCTGCCAAAAACTTATCGTCATCAACAAACAATATATTTCCCTTTGGTGCATCCGTCATACATTATCCCCTGTTTCTTTCGTCTTCTCATCTTTCTTCGATCCTTCTTTCTCGGCCTCTTCGGCTTCTCCCGAAAGGAGCGAGGAGAGCGTGTTGACTTCCGAATATGGAACGAGTTTCCCGAATGCTTTCATGAGTGCGTCCTCCCGCATCGTGAGCATGCCGCTTCTGCGTGCCGTATCCCAGAGACGCGACTCAACGGGGTTGTCGAGAATAATGCGTTCAATATCCCGGGACATCTCAAGAACTTCAAACACCGCCATACGCCCGCGCAGGCCCGTGGGCGAGGTGGCCGTCCGCACCGGCTCCCAGATTTTTTGCGGGATCTTGAAGCGATACTTGAGAGGGAGCGACACAAGTTCGGCTTCAATCGCCGTCCTATCGCTTAGAGAAAGCTCAACCTCCTCTCCCCCCTCTTCCGCAAGCGTTCGCACCAGACGCTGCGCAATCGAGAGAATCAAGACAGGCGGAATGAGGTACGGCTCGACGCCCATGTCGATGAGGCGCGGGATCGTGCCAACGGCATCGTTCGTGTGAATCGTCGAGAGCACGAGGTGTCCCGTGAGCGCGGCTTGAATCGCGAGTTTCGCCGTCTCTCCGTCGCGGATCTCGCCGACCATGATGATATCGGGGTCCTGCCGCAGCGTCGTCCTCAAACCATTCGCGAAACTGTACCCGATTTCCGGTCGTACTTGCGATTGCGTCACGCCGTCGATGAAATACTCTATCGGATCTTCGAGTGAGAGCACGTTCTTGTGCTCGCGATCCATCTCCGAGAGCATAGAATAAAGCGTCGTCGATTTACCGCTCCCCGTCGGCCCCGAGATAAGGATAAGCCCATGAGGGCGAGAGATCCCTTCGCGGACCAGCCCGAGGTTGCGCTCCGTGAGCCCGATCTTATCGAGCGCGATGAAGCCTTGGTCGCGGTCGAGAATACGGATCTCAACTTTCTCTCCGTAGTAGGACGGAAATGTCGAGACGCGAAAATCGATCTCGCGACCATCGATTGCAGCTGAAAAACGTCCGTCTTGCGGTTTGCGCTGCTCGTCAAGCCGGATGGATGCAAGCACTTTCACGCGCGCGATCAGGGGACGGTGGGTGGCGGCAGGGAGTACTACACTCGTATGCAGATCGCCGTCGACGCGGTATCGCACGCGCACGCTGCGGGCTTGCGGCTCGATGTGTACGTCGGAGGCTTTGCCGTCAATCGCGTACCGGAGAATAGTTGAGACGATTTTTATCGTCGGCGCGTCCTCTTGGATGTTTTTATCCAGCGTACCGGGCTGGACGAGCGAGGGATCGCCGAGATCAAGAGGCGCCGAATCGCCCTCGGCGATCCGCGCCTCTTTCTGTTCCGTCTGAAGATCTGTAATCGCCCGATCGACTTCCCCGCCGAGGCCCTTGTACATTCTCAAGACCCCGTCGAAATCTGCCTGTGAGATCTGATAGACCTTAAAGGGCATTCCTGTACCGCGCGCGATGAAATTCAGCGCATCAAAACCGCCGATGTCGTCCGGATTGACCATTCCCACCTCAAGGACACCGTCGAGAACGCCAAGCGGTGCAATCTTATAATGCTCGGCGGACTCCTGCGGAATGTAGCGCAAGACCTCATAGGGTACCTTACTGTCCCCGAGGCCGCGCAGGGGGGCGCTCAACGAAGAGCTCGATGTCCCACTGACAACGCTCTGTGCTGCTGGTGCCGGCATAACGTAATTTAGGGGCGACGCTGAAAGAGTTGATTCCCCGACGTGGTGCTTGTGGAGCGGAACGATGTCGGCGCAAACGGATTCGGGCGCCCCACCGGCTCGGGAATAATTTGCGTACCGAAATCCTGCAGCTCGATAAATGCCGGATCCGAAAAAATCGTCCCGCCGAGCGAGACCGCGCGCAGCTGCAGGAGCGTCCCGACGAGCTCTTTGTCGACGAGGCCGCCTCCTTGAGGGCTCTCGGTTGCCAGAAGTGCATCATCCTGCGGCTCCCCGGTGAGCATCCACCACGCGCCGATAGCGATAAGTACGCCCACGATGGCTATGAGATACAATTTGTACTGTGAAAATAGTGTGCTCATACCATCTACTTTAGCCAGTACGTCCTGATCGTAATGTCGTAGCGGTACCTCGGCTCCTGTCCCGCTTGATTGTTATCCGCCTCCTGCAAACTCAAGCTGGCGAGATCGACGATGCGGAGACTTCGCTCGAGTTCCTCCATGAATCCCTTAAAGTTCTCGTAGGTGCCGTGGGTCGCAAACTTAAGCGTGAGCGAATTGAACTTCTGCCTTCCGGAGCCGATTGCGCCGATTGCGCCCTTGTTCGCAACCTCCGTGGGATTTGAGAGAGTCACGTTCTGGAGGGCCATGCCGTGCCTCCCCGCCAAGTTGTCGAGATCGAGGACGAGGCGCACGTTGTCCACGTGGTCGGGAATCAGCTTGTGAAGACGATCGATGTCCGATGGATTGAACGCATTGTAGCGGGAAAGGAGTGATTGCTTCAGAGCCTGCAACTCGGCCGCTTTCTCGAGCGCTTGATTGTATTCGCCGATTTCCGCTTCGAGCGCCCGCACACTGTCATACGTCGGCTGGGTATAGAAGAAGAGCGTGCCTCCCGCGATTGCCAGTCCCACTATGGAAAGAATTGTCTTCATCATAGGCCGGTTTCATCCTGCAGAGCATCTCCTTTCTGTGCCGGCTCTACGGGAGCACCGAACGGGAGCGTCTGCGAATTTTGGAGCGGTGCAGCTTGGTTGCCGGCAGAGATGATCTGCATGAAATTGATCGCAAGAGGACTCACATTGGCCGAAAGGCTGAAGTGCACGCCATCAATCTCCCGATTGATGTTGGAAAAGATAGGACTCGTGAGCATTCCTCCTTTTGAGAAGAGGTCTGCCTGCAGAGCGATGCCGTTTACGCTTCCCGCGAGACCATCCATTCTGATTGCCATGTTTTCGGCATCAGTCACTTCAAAATCAAGGGAGGTAAACCCGACAGATCCGATCGTCGTCTGCTCGAGCATCTGGAAGAAAACGGAGGGTGCGATGTGTTTCTGCAAGATTTCCCCCGCCGCCTGCATCCGGTCGTCGAGACGGGTCAGCTCGTTGATGAGGCTCGGTTCGAACGCCGCCTTCGCGCGCTCAAGTTGGTCGACCTTCGACGCCGCACTCGCCCCAAGATATTCCTTGTAAAGGAACATGCCGACGGCAAGCGCAACCGAAGCAACAAAGAGGACGAGTGCAATGAGTACGAAGAGGTCGGCAAGACCCTTCCCGCTCCGAGCACGCTGGGGGGCGAGCATTGCCTCATGCGGTATGAAGCTCTGGGGTGCACTTGCATTTGGCACGTTTGGCATATGTTTATGAACTCTTCAATTTGCGGAGAACGAGACCGACCGAAACGGAAAACCCCGGGCCTATTTCCCGCAAAACGTCTGCAAGAAAGGCCGGAGCCTCTGTTCGGGCAAAGGGGTCGGCAAGAACGACGTCGGAGCTCAAGGACGCCTTTGCCTGCGCTGCGAGGCCGGGGAGCGATGCGCCGCCGCCCGTCAAGACGACGCGCGACACATTCTTGTTGTATCGCTGCCCGTAGCTCAATAGTACCCGAT
>CAYVHJ010000006.1:0-11717 GCA_964451235.1 uncultured Candidatus Saccharibacteria bacterium
CCTTCACTTTACGTAAGCGTTTGCCGAGACGGATAACAACGGCAACGTGCGGTGGCTGCGATGGGATGAAACGCAACGATGTTGCGAAAAAAAGGAGTGCGAGGCCGATAAAGATGAGAAGGTAGCTCATGTGAGGTCCAATTCTTGTCCGCAGCAATAGTACACGGAGTATTGTATACTCGCCATACCCAAGAGCAACAGCGTTCAGTTTCTCTCTTCCCTATACGCTGGCAAACTGCAAACTGCCGACGAGGTCTTCATAGGCCTTGGCGATTTCTGCGAATTCCTTGATCTCCTGTACTACCCGGTTCCAATCAGCTACGATGGAGTCCACAATGAATGTCATTTCGAAGATTATTCGTTTTGTGAGAAGCATGAGCAGGGAAAATCTGCAGTTCGCAGGCGTGATCTTTCTATGTCTGCTCGTTCTTGTCGCGATTGCCGTCGGATTGTCGATGGTGCCGCTCCCTTCCGAACGTCTTTTTATCTCGCATTCAGGTTACACCTTGCGCTATCCGGCGGATTGGATTGTCGGCGATATTCGCCGCGACAGCTCGTACGAATCCGAGCTGATACGAGAACCAAATGGCCGCGCTACCATAGCGATTTCCTCGCATCGCGAGCCGAGACTGCAAGAGCGCGGAGGGCGCGCCGCCGTCGCCAAAGAAATAGAGCTCGGCTTTACCCGCAGCAAGAACTATCGCGCGGATTTCTTCGGCTGGATAACGCCGGAAGTTGGTGCCGAATACAATGGCTACGTCGCGACTGGGCTCTTCGACAACGGAGCCGGCAAATCTGTGTTCAGAGAGATCGGCATCTTGGATCCTGCCGGCAGCAAAGTGACGTTTCGAACCGAGGTACTCGCCGCGTTCGCCGGGGAGCTCGGTCCCACGGTAGATGCCGTGCTCCTTTCGGTGCGAAGTGGGGGAAGCAAGCATATTATCGAGCGCGGTGAGAGCGCTCCGCGCATGAGCGCCGAGGAGGCAAAAGCGCTCGTCGAGCGTCTGCCTGATTTCGCGCTCTATCGAGATTCTGCTTTGGAGCGGGGAGCGGGCTACACATTAGAGGCGGAGGACGCGGGGTCGCTGTGGAATGTGCGGCTCTATGTGGGCGGCTCGAACAACGGAGTAATACTGCCGATTCTCTTGGAGCGTTGGAAAGTGGACAAAGCAACCGGCGCCATATCGAAAGTCGTTTTGTAACGTTCAACCCCACTCTATCGTCGCGGGAGGTTTGTCGGAGATGCGGTAGGTGACGGCACCGACTTCGCGGATCTCGTTCGTGATGCGTCTCGAAACGCGGTCTAAGAGTTCATAGGGAAGCTGCGCGAAGCGTGCGGTAAATCCATTCACGCTCCATACTGCCCACAGCGCGACAACGTGTCCCATGCCGGCGTCGTCTCCCTTGGAAACAGTATGCTCTGAACTCGTGACGACAGCGCCTGCTTGCCACACCGTCTCGTAGAGTCCCGCTTTCCGGAGTTCTTCAATGTAGATACCGTCGACGGCGCGCGCCGTGTGAAGCTTTTCTGCGGTGACCTCGCCCTCAATACGAACGACGAGTCCCGGCCCCGGGAAGGGATGCCGAATGAGCAGGTCCTCGGGGACCTCGATATCGCGGCCGATGTTCCGCGCCGAATCCTTCACCTGATCCTCGAGCGGTCGCAGCTCGGGAACGGAGAACGTGATGCCGACATTGTGATGCACCTTTATCTCGGCGACACGCGCACCGGTGGCTGTCCCATGCCCGCTTTCTCGCAAATCGGTGTAGAGCGTACCCTGTGCGATGAAATCAGCCCCGAATTCTTTGATTTTTTCCTCAAGCACGTCGCGGTAGACACTCTGCATCGCGAGTCGCTTCTCGCGCATAGCGATCTTGCCGCGAAGGGCGTCGAGAAAGAGTGCTGTTGCGTCTGCGATTTCCAATTCAATCCAATCTTGGTCGCCAAAATATTTCCTTACGTATGCCTCGTCGTCCGGACGGTCGATACCGCGAATATAAACGCCCTTCAATTGTGGCCCATTTAGGACACGGCGTGTCCTAAATGGGCCAAGTGCGGATTTGAGGAGATAGGCAACGACGGAAGAGTCGGAGCCTCCCGATAGGGCAACAAGAACTTTTTTGCCGGCGACGAGCTTTTGCAGCTCCGAAATCTTCTGCTGCGCAATATTGTGAGCAGGGAAGCGATCAGTAATCCCGCATATGTTGAGGAAGTTGTCATACATTCGTGTTCCCTCGACTGTCTCCCTCCCTTCCGTCTGGAACTGCACGCCCCAGAGGTGCTCGTATCGCCCGGCTGCAACTGGAGCGTTATCTGTCGTGCCGAGGACGGTAATCGTCGAATCAGGCAGCACGGCGTCGCCATGACTATGGAGTACCTGTGTCTCGCGAGGAACGCCTGCAAAAAGCTGATCATCCGCGCTGATCGTGAACGTGTGAACGCCAAACTCGCGTTTTTCAGAAGGCGGGACCTTTGCACCCACATGCTTCGCCCACATTTGAAAACCGAGACAAATGCCGAGTGTCGGAATGCCGATATCAAAAATTGCATCGTCAAAGGGCGGCGGCTCCGTTTCCACGGATGCCGGCACGCCCGAAAGGATGATGCCGGCGGGGTTCGATTTTTTAACGTCATCGACAGTGACGGTTGCAGGATCGGCGACAACGCAGAATGCGCCGAGCTTTGCGAGCTGCCGCACGATGAGGTGATCGAACTGGCTCCCCATAGAGAAGAGGAGAATGAATTTCGATGTTTTTCGCACACGCATCTCCTCGGCTATTCCTTCGACTGTGTCCGTATCTGATTTTTTGAAAATCCGGAGCATTTAGCTCTTTATACCACTGTTTTATGTCATTTTCTAGAGATCGCAGGAGTTCCGACGGAGAGTGTTCGATGTGGATAAGTAGTTTGCAGTAGGGTATAGTGGTATATACTCTATTGCAGTGGGATAGAGTGGGAAACATGGCCAATCTGTTGATCGGCGAATACCAACACAGCCTCGACGAGAAGAAGCGCATTTCGCTTCCGAAAACGTTTCGGGCGGCGCTCGGGCGTCGGGTCGTCATCACAAGAGGACTCGACAATTGTCTCTTTGTATATTCTCGCAGCGCATGGGAGACGATGGCGAAACGGCTCCAAGGGCTTTCGCTCGTGCAGGCTGAAACGCGGGGATTCAGCCGATTCATGCTCTCGGGTGCCGTGGAAGTTGAAGTGGATGCCGCCGGACGCGTTCTCATTCCGGATCACCAAAAGGACTTCGCGGGTCTCAAGAAGCGCGTTGTGTTTGCGGGAGTCTCCGATCGGGTCGAGATCTGGGATGCAGAGCGTTGGGGCAGTTACAAACGCGGTATAGACCGGAATGCGGAACAGATGGCTAGAAAGCTCGGTGAGATTGGCGCCCTTTAATCTCTATCATTCAAAGCTATCAGTGATTGCACGGGGTAGCTGGAGGATCAAAAAATATGCGCACGCGACATTTTTCCTCCAGCAACCCGGTGTTGTCACCGGAAACGAAACACCGACCCGTTCTTTTACATGAAGTTGTTCTTGCACTCGACGTGCAGCCGGATGATGTTGTCGTTGATGCAACACTCGGTGGCGCAGGACACGCAAAAGAGCTGGTGAAGGGCCTCGGGGGAAACGGGCTCTTCATAGGCCTTGACGCGGACCCGGAAGCCATACAGCTCTCTCAAAAGCGCCTCTCGGGCGCACACGCAGCCATCCGCCTCATACGCGGCAATTTCAGGAACATGGCGCATGAGCTTCAAAAGCTCGGCGTGAGCAGGATAACGAAGACTCTCTTCGATTTAGGGTGGAGCAGCTACCAACTCGACTCCGGAAGAGGATTTTCGTTTAAAGCCGATGAGCCACTCCTCATGACGTACGGGAGCGGGGAAACGGAACTAACAGCCGCGACTGTCGTAAACACGTGGAGCGAAAAATCGCTCGCCGATGTTTTCTACGGATTCGGCGGCGAGAGATACTCGCGCAGGATTGCAAAAGCAATAGTGGAGCGCAGGAAGAAAAAACCCTTCACCACCTCCCGCGATCTCGCAGAGACCGTCGCTCTCGCAACTCCCGCACGGTACCGCCATGGCCCAGCCTCCGCCAAAGGCCACGGCGGGCGCAGCAAGAGCCATCCGGCAACGCGCACCTTTCAGGCGCTTCGCATTGCCGTGAACGATGAACTCGGCGCACTCTCGGAAGGCTTGCGCGCGGCGTGGCAGCTCCTCGAGCCGCATGGCCGGATCGCAGTCATATCATTCCACAGCGTGGAAGACAGGATCGTGAAGCGCATGTTTGTGGAATGGGCGAGGAAGGGTGAAGGCACATTATGTGCGAAGAAACCAATCAGCCCAAGTCGGAAAGAAGTGCAAGAAAATCCGCGCGCGCGCAGCGCAAAACTTCGTGTCATCGAAAAAATTTCACATGAGAGCCCGCATGCAAAAAATAAGCAAATACGCCCCCTCGATTTTTCAGGGGAAACTTGATTTATCCGGCCGGCGGCGGAGTATCTCCCTCACGGCAGAGCATCCGGCGGAGCGCACAGTCTTTCGCCTGCTCATTGTGGCGGTGATTGTACTTGGCTGCGCCTACGTATACTTTGTGGGCGCTACTATTTTGAATGTGATTGCGAGGAAGGAAGCGCTTGCCGAGTCTGGAAATCTTGCGACGGCCGTATCTCGGCTCGAGCGGGAATACTTTGCCATCTCGCAAAGTGTCGGGCCTGATGACGGCATGCGCTTGGGTCTTTCTCCTGTTGTAAAGACGCTGTACGTACATCGCCCTGGAAACGCTGCAAACGCTATTCTAAAACCCAATGAGATCTAAGGGTTTTGGATTTGTTGAGCGCGCGAGGGTTCTCTCCGCGCTTTTTATTTTGGCAGCGATACTTTTGGTGGCGCGCCTGTATTTCGTGCAGATCATACACGGCGAGCAGTACCGGAAAAGCGCGCTCGGGCAGTACGTCGCGGACGTGCGCGACACGGAGGAGCGAGGATCCATTTTTTTCAGGGAAAAAGACGGCGATCTCGTTGCCGCGGCGCTGATGCAGAGCGGATGGCGGCTTGCTGTCGCGCCGAAGGAGATCACGGATCCCGAGGCGGTCTTCGAGAAACTGTCATTCGCAGGCGTGGATCGCGAGCGCTTCTTTGTCTCCGCCGCAAAGACTGCTGATCCGTACGAAGAGGTTGGATTCCGTATCTCGGATGAGGTTGCGGAAGAAATACGCGCGCAAAAAATCCCCGGCGTGATTCTCGTGCAGGATCAATGGCGGTACTATCCGGCCGCCGTTTCAGGAGCACATGCGGTCGGCTTCGTGGGGTATAAGGGCGATCGGAAGGTCGGGGTCTACGGGCTGGAAAGCAGCTATGAGAAGACGCTTGCGAAGTCTAGTTCCGGTCTCTACGTCAATCCGTTTGCAGAGATTTTCATCAATGTAGGCGCCGCCATTTCAGAAAATCCCGCAGAAGGATACGGGAGCATCATCACCTCAATCGAGCCACGGGTACAGGCGCGGCTTGAAGAGACGCTGGATACAGTCATGAAAACGTACACGCCCAAATCCGCGGGCGGGATCATCATGGATCCGCGCACGGGCGAGGTCGTCGCGATTGCCGTGCGCCCAGGGTTTGACCCCAACACATACAATACGGCAGACGTGTCGGTGTTCAGGAATCCATTAGTCGAGAATGTGTATGAAATGGGCTCGATTATGAAGCCACTCACGGTTGCGACTGGCATCGACGCGGGCGCAATCACGCCGGAGATGACCTACGAAGACCGCGGCTGCATCGAAAAGAGCGGCAAGAAAATCTGCAATTATGACGGCAAGGCGCGCGGGGTCGTCGATATGCAGCAGATTTTGAACCAGTCCTTGAATCTTGGAGCATCGTTCATCGAGGAACGCATCGGACACAACGTATTTCGCGAGTACCTGCATGCGTTCGGTCTCGGCGAAAAAACGGGGATCGATCTTCCGAACGAAGCGACTGGACTGGTGAAAGCAATAGACCGCGGCTACGATGTGGATTACGCGTCTGCGTCATTCGGGCAGGTGATTGCGGTGACGGGGGTGGAGATGATCCGCGCGCTCGGCGCTCTGGCAAACGAAGGCGTTCTGCCTTCACCCCACGTGGTGACCGATATCAAACTCGAAAGCGGCATTGTGCGAAGCGTGACACCGGCAAAAGGGCAGCGCGTATTGAAGCCTGAAACCGTACAGGCAGTAAGCGACATGCTCGTGAAGGTGTTTGATACCGCACTCCTCGGTGGCGTCTTGAAGCAGGAGCACTACTCGATTGCCGCGAAAACGGGAACCGCACAGATCGCTATTCCGGGCGGGGACGGTTACTACAAAGACCGCTTTCTCCATTCCTTCTTCGGATATTTTCCCGCGCACGATCCGAAGTTCATCGTGTTTCTCGTGGCCGTAGAGCCGCACGGCGCCCAATTTGCCTCGGCAACGCTCGCGCGGCCGTTTCTCGATATAACGAAATATTTGATCAATTACTACGATATCCCTCCCAATCGGTAAGACGGTTTCATAGGATTCGAGTACAATTCGTGGAATGGATCTCGTGAAGCGAATCGTAATTTGGACGTTAACGCTGGAGGCGAGGCTGGTTCTCCGACGATATAAGCCCCGAGTCATTGCGGTGACGGGAAGTGTCGGGAAAACGACGACCAAAGACGCTATATATGCAGCGCTTTCGGGCATTCTCCACGTGCGAAAGAGCGAGAAGAGCTTCAACAGCGATATCGGTGTGCCCCTCACGATCCTCGGTTTGGAAAACGCATGGAGGAATCCGCTCCTCTGGGGGCTCAATCTCGTGCGAGGTCTCGCGCTTTTGGTAAGCAGGGTGCCGTATCCCGCATGGATTGTCGTCGAAGTGGGGGCCGATCGTCCCGGTGACATCAGGAGGATTGCGAAGTGGCTGAAGCCGGACATTGCGGTCGTTACCGGTGTTCCGGATATTCCGGTACATGTGGAATATTTCCGCTCGCCCGAGGAGCTCGCTAGAGAAAAGCGCGCGCTCGTTGAACACGTGAAAGAGGGGGGAACTGTGATTTTGAATGGAGATGATTCGCGGATGCTCGAAATGTGCTCTGCATTCGAAAAAGTTATAACGTATGGATTTGGAAAACAGAATAATTTTTCCGCATCCCATCAGGGTATTCTGTATGAAAAGGGAAAAGCTATCGGCACGCGCTTTCGCCTTGTGCACATCGGTCTCGCGTTCCCCGTTTCTATTATGGGTGCGCTCGGAAAGGCGCGCACGTACGCCGCGCTTGCCGCCTTCGCCGCAGCAGAGGTTGCGGGAATCGAGAGCTCTGGCGTCGCTCGTTCGCTTGCTGCATGGATGCCGCCGCCGGGGAGGATGCGGGTTATCAAGGGCGTGAACGGTTCCACGATTATCGATGACACCTACAATTCCTCTCCGGCAGCAGCACTCTCTGCACTCGATACGCTCAAGGAGGTCAAAGTTCCTCCGGGCGCACGGCGTATCGCTGTATTGGGCGACATGCTCGAGCTCGGGAGGTATGCGGCGGAAGCGCATCGCGGGATCGGGACGCGAGCTGCACAGTGCGCCGCCAAACTCGTCACGATCGGGTTCCGTTCGCGCGCGACCGGTGAGGCAGCGCTTGATGCGGGGATGCCGGAAGCAAATATTCGCGAGTACGAGCACACGGAATCACGTCGTGTCGGACAGGAACTTGGCAACGAACTGCGCGAAGGAGATGTCGTTCTCGTAAAAGGCTCGCAATCAATGCGCATGGAGCGCACGGTCGAAGAATTGATGGCCGAGCCCGAAAAAGCATTTGAGCTATTGGTTAGGCAAGAACCAGAATGGGTAATTCGTTAACACGCAGCGTTCGCCAACCTGACCGTCGAAGTCCCTGCCCGCCTGCAACGCGCAGGCGGGTCGGCGCAGGCGGGGAGCCCGAGTGGCTTCTCAAAAATGAATGGAATATAAGAGAACTTTTTGCTACTATCTTTGCGTTTACGGCCCTATCGTCTATCGGCTAGGACATCGCCTTCTCAAGGCGGGAAGCGGGGTTCGATTCCCCGTAGGGTCATGTGGCAAAAATCATTGTTTCGGGCTCCCTCGCATACGATCGCATCATGGATTTTCCGGGGCATTTTCGCGATCACTTTTTGGCACACAAGCTGCACACCATCAATGTGAGCTTCGCGGTCGATGGCGTGGAGGAAAATTTCGGCGGTACGGCGGGCAACATCGCCTACAACCTCATGCTTCTCGGGCACGAACCGAAGATTATTTCGACAGCGGGCTCCGATTTTGCCGCGTATCGAAAATACTTGGAGGAGAAGCAAATCTCAACGGACTCAATACATATTGATACGAGCGAGCTGACTTCTTCCGCCTACATAATTACCGACAAGGCAGACAACCAGATAGCCGCATTTTCTTTCGGCGCTGGCAAAGCTGCATATGGAACGCTTCCGGATACCAGTGTAGCAGCGTGCGCCATCATCGGCGCAGGGAACCCGGATGATATGCGCGCGCTTCCTGCGCAGTATCGTGAGAATGGGATTCCTTACTTTTACGATCCCGCGCAAGAGATCCCGATCCTTTCAGCGGACGACCTTCGCGATGGGATCGAGGGTGCGGCAGGGCTTTTTGGCAATGACTACGAGATCGACCTCATCATGCAGAAGACGGGGTGGAATGAAAAAGAGCTCTGTGGCCGAACGCCGCTCGTCATCGTGACGCTCGGCGAGAGCGGCTCACGGATAATGTCTATGACCGAAGGATCTCCCGAGCGCGTGAAGGCTGTCCACGTTTCCAATGTGCTCGACCCGACCGGTGCGGGAGACGCGTTTCGCGCGGGGTTCATCGCGGGGTATCTACGTGGGGGATCGCTGCGCGAGTGTGCGCAGATCGGGAGCACCGCGGCGGCATACGCAGTGGAGAGTCACGGCACACAGAATCATTGGTTCACGCTTCCTGAATTGAAGAAGCGGTACGAGGAGGCTTACGGCGAGACGCTTGCGATGTGACAAGATTGTATGGTAGGACTTCGTAAGTCCACTGGACTTACGAAGTCCGCAGCGGACGGATATACTGCCACAATGCAATACGACATCAAAGACAAACGGCTGGGGAAAGAGGGCGCCAAGCTTATCGAGTGGGCTGCGCGGGATATGCCGGTTTTGCTTGAGATACGCAAGAGATTTCGGAAGGAAAAACCACTTAAAGGGAGGCGCGTGGGCGCGTGCCTTCACGTGACCGTCGAGACCGCAAATCTCATGATAACGCTCAAAGAGGGCGGCGCGTCCGTCGCTCTTTGCGCTTCGAACCCACTCTCCTCGCAGGATGAAGCTGCGGCAGGGCTCGTCATCGAGCATGGCATTCCTGTCTTTGCTATTTCGGGTGAAAATCGTAATACTTTTTTCAAACACATTGAAGCTGTTATCGCGACAAAACCGGATATCACGATGGACGACGGCGCCGACCTTGTTTCTACCATTCATAAGGAACACACGGAGCTTCTTAGGTGGATGATTGGAAGTACCGAGGAAACGACGACGGGCGTGATACGCCTGCGCGCTATGCACCGCGACGGCGCCTTGAAGATTCCTGTCGTTGCCGTAAATGACGCAAAGACAAAAAATCTTTTCGACAACCGCTACGGTACGGGACAATCCACGCTCGAAGCTATCATCCGCGCGACCGACATGCTCGTTGCCGGGCGGACATTCGTCATCGCGGGCTACGGATGGTGCGGGAAGGGGCTCGCGATGCGCGCGCGCGGTATGGGAGCGAACGTCATCATCACGGAGGTCGATGCCGTAAAGGCGCTTGAAGCAGCGATGGACGGCTTCCGCGTAATGCCGATGGACGAAGCCGCTCCTTTGGGGGATCTTTTCTGCACGGTCACGGGCAATATCGACGTGATTCGCGCCGAGCATTTCAAACGGATGAAGGACGGAGCGTTCGTGTGCAATGCCGGGCACTTCGACGTTGAGGTCAGCATCAAAGATCTCCGCGTGCTTACAAAGGGTAACCCTTTGCGCGCGCGCGAGAATGTGGATGAGTACCGAATTGGAAAGAAGAAAATCTATTTACTCTCGGAAGGCCGGCTCGTCAATCTTGCGGCAGCCGAAGGGCATCCCGCGAGCGTGATGGACATGAGTTTTTCTACACAGGCGCTTGCGGCTGAATGGCTGGCAAAACAAAAGAAAAAGCTCGTGCCCGCGGTGTACGAAGTTTCTGATGAAATCGAAGAGACAGTCGCAACGCTCAAGCTCGCCTCGATGGACATCGAAATCGACACGCTCTCACCGGAGCAGAAGAAGTATCTCGCGAGCTGGCAAGAGGGGACGTAGCAGTGGCTCAAAAAGACGGGCGCTGTGTGGGGCGCCCGTCCTGGCGGTGCGCGTCTCAACGACGCGCATCACCTTCTTCTTCCCTCGGGTATTTCTTTAACCGAGGGTCCGTGAGACTCGGATCGCCTTGTGCGGCGACCCAAGCTTCAAGGTGAGTTTGGCTGCAAAACATGAATCCTCGGACACGCAACTGATGGTTGCTTATCCGAGGGAACGACTCCCCGCAGCCGGGGAAGTCACAAAGACGGTGGGCCATGGTGTGGCCCCCTTCCTCCAGGCCCTCTGTTGCCTGGCCCCTGCTTCTCTTTCAGAGGTTCAGAAGCCAGGCAACATCACGCTCTGTGATGTGCCGCTAACTGTACAATGTCTGCGCGTGTCCGCAAATATATTGTACTGATTAATCATTTCATCTATAATCGGGAGGTTACATTGCAAGAACGCATGAATCACAAACCTTGTCACGTCGTCGAAATAGTTACCCCAAAAAAGGTCGTTTTAGACGGTTTGTGGGTGGGTCCAAAACGGGCGAGAAATGTTATCATTCTTATACACGGACTCGGCAGTTCACTGTGGAAACGTCTGCCGCTTGCCGAGAGACTCGCGGGAAAAGGGGTTGCGGTCCTGGCGTTCAATAATAGGGGGCATGATCGTGTAAACGCGCTGTTTCGTGTTGGTACGAAGCAAGCAAAAAGAAAGTGGGCGGGGGGCGCTTCGGAAATTTTCACGGACTGCGTTGACGATATTCAGGGCGCGATCAATTTTGTGCGTCGGCAAAAAGTAAAGAATATTTTTCTAGCAGGACATTCTACAGGTTGCCAAAAGTCGATTTATTGGGCGCATAAGAAGAAAGGAAAGGGAGTAAAGGGATTAATCCTTCTTGCGCCACTCAGCGACTATTCTGTTGCACTTCGCGATGACAAGGGAGGCCGACTCGCGCGGGTCACGAAGCTTGCTCGCTCATTGGTTCGCCGAGGGAAAAAACACGATCTGCTGCCGCAATCACTCTGGCCTGCCCTTGATGATGCGCAACGCTTTCTCTCGCTCTACACTCCCGACAGCGTAGAAGAAATGTTCACCTACGCGCAGCCAAAAAAGATCCCGCGCATTTTTAGGTCCATCCGTATTCCCACGCTCGCGATCTTCGCAGGAGAGGATGAATTCGGTGACCGACCAGCGCGAGAAATCGCCACGTGGTTCTCAAAGAACTCAAAGTCCCAGCGATACAAAAGTGCGATTGTTCCGAAGGTCAAACACAACTTTCGTGGAGGAGAGAAGATCGTTTCCCGAACTATACGGCAATTCCTTACGATGCAATGAGGCGACGCCTCATTGCATTCACTGCGATTCGCGAAATATGGTATA
>CAYVHJ010000007.1:0-8259 GCA_964451235.1 uncultured Candidatus Saccharibacteria bacterium
ATATGAATAGGCACCTACGCACAAGAACAGCGCTGCGCGAGCAAATCTTGTATACTATCCGCATGATTCTCACCTTCCATGAGGGGGCTTGCGTTCGGGCAGGCGCGGGAGACACGACACTCGTCTTTGGGCCGGTGTCTAGGAGCTCGAAAAATTTCAAGCCGACGAATTTCGGTGCGGATGTTGCCTTTATCTCACTCAATCATCCTGATATGAATGGCGCGGAGGAAGCAGGGCGAGGCGATAAGCAGCCATTCGTGATTTCTGGGCCCGGTGAATATGAGGTGAAGGACATCACCGCAACCGGTTTCTCCTCCGGCTCGAAGTATGGTGGCGAGGCGCGCACGAATACCGTCTATTCGATTCACTTCGACGGACTCTCGGTCATGTATTTGGGTGCTTTGGGCGATCTCGATCTCCCGTCGGAGATTTTGGAAATGGATGCGCCCGATATTCTCATCATTCCCGTCGGCGGTGGCGGCGCCCTCTCTCCCTCGGAAGCGCAGAAACTTGCAGTGAAGCTCGAGGCGAAGATTGTCATTCCCGTTTTGTATGATGACAAATCACTGAAACAATTTTTGAAAGAGGCGGGCGAGAGTGTGGTGCCTGTCGAGAAGCTCACCTTGAAGCCCCGCGACGTCGTCGGCAAAGAAAGCGAGGTGGTTGTACTATATTCCTAGTATGGTATTGCAAAAGGCGGTCGACAATTTGAAAGACAAGTCGAAGGACGAGAAAAAAGTCGTTGCGGGAGGAATTGCCGTTGCCGTTGTATTGATACTTCTCATCGGATGGTCGTTTTTCTTTTTCAAAAAGATACAGCGGGGCGCGCAATTGCAGCAGCTCGGAGGCGGCGCGCAGGACGAATTCAATTTTTCTACGGTTCGCGACGCCCAAGCTGAGTTGATGAAGTCGTTTAGCGACGTCGACGCACTCATGGAGGCGCGCAACCAGTCGTCGCAGCAGTATCAACCCGTACCTGTCTACGAGGATACGTCTCCCGGTGGATCGTCCTCATTTGATGGCAACGAAATGACCGAGCAATAAAGGGGTTTTTGCGCGATACGCGAGCTGCAATTCCTGCATTTTTTTGCTATACTGAACGTAAATCATGGCGCGCGAAAAGGACAAACCAGCTGACGCTTCCGCACTCCCCAGTGCGCGCGGTATAGTCCCGCGAAACATCTCCACAGAGATGCGGGAGAGCTACCTCGACTACGCGATGTCTGTCATCACGGCGCGCGCGCTTCCCGACGTGCGGGACGGCTTGAAACCCGTGCATCGTCGGATTTTATATGCGATGCAGGAGGCGGGGCTCACGGTCTCTGCAAAGACTCGCAAATCCGCAACTGTCGTTGGTGACGTCATCGGCAAGTATCACCCGCATGGAGATGCCGCCGTCTACGACGCGATGGTGAAAATGGCGCAAGATTTCACGATGCGTTACCCATTGATCGTCGGACAGGGAAACTTCGGCTCGATCGACGGCGATGCGCCCGCAGCTTACCGCTACACGGAGGCGAAGATGTCGCGGCTCGCCTCCGAGCTCTTGCGTGACATCGAAAAAGAAACGGTCGAGTTCCGTCCCAACTACGACAACACCAAACAGGAACCCGCAGTGATGCCGGCAGCGACACCAAATCTTCTTTTGAATGGCACGCTTGGCATTGCGGTCGGCATGGCCTCGAACATTCCGCCACACAACCTGCGCGAAGTGTGCGAGGCCGCCGTGCATCTAATCGAAAACCCGGAAGCGACGACCGAGGAGCTGCTCACGTTTGTGCAGGGGCCCGACTTTCCGACCGGCTGTATTGCCTTCAACCAGAAAGACATCGCACATGCCTATGCAACGGGGCGTGGGCCTGTCGTCGTGCGTGGCGATGCGGAGATTGTCGAAGGGAAAAAGGGTGACTATCAGATCGTCATTACTTCGATTCCGTTTCGCGTGAACAAGGCCGACCTTCTCACGAAGATCGCCGATCTCGTGCACGAAAAAAAGCTTGAAGGCATCCGAGACATCCGCGACGAATCCACGAAAGATATTCGCGTCGTCGTCGAACTGAAGGGGAACGCCAATGCGCAGACGGTCTTGAACTATCTCTACAAGCACACGCAGCTCGAGGAAACCTTTCATTACAACATCGTCGCCCTCGTGGACGGCGTACCGCAGACGCTATCGCTCAAAGCGCTCCTTGAATACTTCATCGCGTTTCGCAGAGAAGTTGTCACCAAACGCACCAAATTCGATCTTGCAAGGGCGCAGGAGCGCGAACACATTCTCCTCGGTCTCAAGAAAGCGCTCGATCATATTGACGAAATCATCAAACTCATCAAGAAGAGCGAGGACGTGGATGACGCCCGCGCCGGCTTGATGAAGACGTTCAAATTCTCCGAGCGGCAGGCAAATGCCATTCTCGACATGCGCCTCCAGAAGCTTGCCGGCCTTGAGCGCAAAAAGATCGAGGATGAGCTGAAAGAAGTGCAGGCCTTGATCGAGGAGCTCTCGGCGCTTTTAAAAAGCGAGAAGAAACTCCTCGAGCTCATCAAGAAGGAAATCCGCGACGTCATCGGGAAGTACGGAGATGACCGTCGCACAAAAATCGTAAAGCGTCCGGCCAAACTTCTCTCTGCGGAAGACCTCGTCGCAGACGAAGACTACGTCGTCGTGCTTACGCAGGGCGGCTACATCAAACGCAACGTACCGGCGGAATACCGGCGCCAGAAGCGCGGTGGCGTGGGTGTCATCGATCTCGATACGAAAGAAGAGGATTTTGTGACACAGTTTCTTACGGCTTCTGCGCACTCGGACCTTCTCTTTTTCTCCGATCGCGGCAAAGTGTATCAGCTCAAGATGTATGAATTGCCGGAAGGGAAACGCGCAACGAAAGGCAAATCCATTATGAACTTTCTCTCGCTCGAGCAGGGTGAGAGCGTTACCTCGATTTTGGCGATGCCTAAGGAAAAGAAAGCGGCCGAAGGCCTCTCGCTTCTCATGGCGACTAAGGAGGGAACGGTGAAGAAGGTAGCGGCAAACAAATTTCACGAAGTCCGAAGGAGCGGCCTCATCGCGATTGGTCTCGACAAAGGCGATGCGCTGATTTCGGCGGCGTTTGTGCACAAAGGCGATTCGGTCGTCTTGGTCACTGCAAAAGGCCAATCGATACGGTTTGATGAGAAACAGATTCGCGAGATGGGAAGGCAGGCTGCCGGCGTGCGCGGCATGAAGCTTGGCGTACGTGATGAGATCGTCGGCACGGGCGTCGTACCGAAAGGTGCGAAGGGGGAGCTCCTCGTTCTTTCTTCGACAGGCTACGGCAAGAAAACAAAACTTGATGAGTACAAGGTGCAGGGCCGCGGCGGCTCCGGCATCAAGACGATGTCCATTACCGCGAAGACCAAGCAGCTGGTCGGCGCGGTCGTCGTTCTCGGCGGGGGAGAGTTAGTCGCGATGTCCAAAAAGTCGCAGACCATCCGCACCGGTCTCGACGAAATCCCGACACTCTCGCGAGCGACGCAGGGCGTGCGCGTGATGAAACTCCGCGAAGGCGATTCCGTTGCTTCCTTTGTGGTATTCGAACAATAATTCGGGTTTCGTAAACCCGAATATTTCCAGCTTGGCTTGTCGGGAAATTCGGGTTTACGAAACCCGAATTTACTCGAGGAGAAATTGAACAGGTAGTTCCTCATGTCTACTCCCCGAATAATCGAAGATGCGTCGCTTGAATTTTTCGGGTGCTTCGCCAAAGATATCGGTTGTAATGAGTGAAGGGAAATTGCGTGTGCCGCAATAGTCAGGATAACTGCTCCAGCGATATTTCATCAGATATTGTTGGGCTTTTTTGGGGCTTTCTAAATGCCGTTCGCGCCAGCCGCGAGCCTCCGTCATGTAGTCTAGAGGATTGAAATGTACATAGTTTAAGATGTGCAAAAAATATGCATCGGAGTTTACATGGATTTTCTTTGTCCGACCCTGAAAAAGCGAGCCGACGCGTTTGTACTTTTCGTTGAAATAGTTGGCATATCCGACGTTCAGTTTGCGAAGAAAGAGCGTGAGTCCTCCCTCGATACATTCAGAAAGGAGAAGGTGATAGTGA
This sequence comes from uncultured Candidatus Saccharibacteria bacterium, assembly GCA_964451235.1. Classification (GTDB taxonomy): domain Bacteria; phylum Patescibacteriota; class Minisyncoccia; order Phycocordibacterales; family UBA2100; genus UBA10103. Next base: position 4,092 of record CAYVHJ010000007.1, read on the forward strand.
TTCTTCATCAAGCACCAGCCGTGCACGTCGACGATTCTTTTGCCCTTTGATTGCAAATTCGGGTTTACGAAACCCGAATTTTTCAAGCTTTTGATGAACGAATGATGCACGCGAGGGGTTAAGTTCTCGTCATTGAATTCCCAGAGATCGTGGACAAAGCGGAGGTAGTCTTTTTCGTCCATGAAAATATCTCGTTTCTCGACTCCACGATTCAGCACATGGTAAAGGTTCATGCTTTTAGTATATTCGGGTTTACGAAACCCGAATATACCGAAATGTGGATAGAAGCCAAATAGTCTTCTAAAAACAACGTATACTTTTAAAGATGCAACAAACGGCACATCGTCACGCTCCGCTGAAAACGGAAAACTTTGCGCACCCGAGGCAGAATGTTGCCGCGCTCGGATTACAGAGTGGCATGCGCATTGCTGATTTTGGCGCGGGGAGCGGAGCGTATGCACTTCTGATCGCGGAACGGCTCGAGGGCAGCGGGGCCGTGTATGCAATCGATGTGCAGCGTGAGCTTCTGCGGCGTATTCACAACGAAGCAGCGCGGCGCGGCTTCAAAAATGTCGAAGTAATTTGGGCGGACCTAGAAATCCCGCACGCATCCAAGCTTGCCGATGGTTCGATCGATCTTGTGCTCATCTCGAATCTTCTCTTTCAGGTGCCAGATAAGGCTCCGGTACTTCAGGAAGCGCGGCGTATCGTGAAGCCTACCGGTCGAGTCGTCGTGATTGATTGGTCGGGTTCCTTCGGCGGAATGGGGCCGATTGAGGAGGATGTTGTCGGAAGAGAAGCCGCCCTCAAACTCTCTCGAGACGCTGGCCTCGATCTTGCAAGAGAATTTGCCGCAGGCGCGCATCACTACGGATTGATTCTCCGGCCCGTTCCAATTCCCTCACGCTCATGAAAAACTTCTCCGTCTTTCAGGTCATCCTTCTTTCGGTGTTTGGAGCGCTCGCGATTTCGGGCATGCTCATTTTTGCGCTTTTCGTCGGTGCGGGCGCGGGAAATACTATCGGCCCTATAACAATCTGGGGAACCTTGGAGCCCAACGCGTTTGCCGTCGTCTTGAGGCAGGCGTCGGAAAACGACGGCAGGCTCTCACAAATCACCTATGTGCAGAAGGACCCGGCGACCTTTGAAACAGATCTCACCGAGGCTCTTGCAAGCGGCACGGGGCCCGATCTCTTCCTTTTGCGCCAGGACTACGCGATGCGCGACAAGGGAAAAGTCGTTCCCGTTCCCTATAGTTTTCTTTCGGAAACGAAGTTCAAGGACACATTCGTGGAAGCGGCAAACCCCTACCTCGTGCCCGAGGGAGTGCTCGGCATTCCGCTCTTTGTCGATCCGCTGATTCTCTACTGGAACCGCGACATTCTCGCCGGTACAGGTTTTGCAAAGCCGCCGGAGTATTGGGAGGATGTGCCCGATTTCGCGAAGAAGGTGACGAAGAAGGATGATTCTGGCACCGTCGTCCGCTCCGCCGTTTCGTTCGGAGAGTATGCGAACGTCGACCACGCAAAAGACATCATTACGCTCCTCATACAGCAGGCGGGCGGCTCCATCACGCAGTTGGACAGCACCGGCCGCATCGTTCCCGCGCTCTCGCTTCGCGTCGCAGGCTCCCCCTCGCAGGCCGCGGAGTCGGCGTTGCGCTTCTACACGGAATTTGCCGACCCTTCGAAGTTGCACTACTCGTGGAATCGTTCGCTTCCGAGTTCTCGCGCGGAGTTTACCTCGGGCGACCTTGCGCTCTACCTCGGCTACGGCTCCGAAGCGACGCCCCTTGTCCGTGGGAATCCGAATCTCAATTTCGCGGGAGCCGCAGTGCCGCAAAGCAGGGTAGGCAAACGCTCGACGAACGCGGCGCGGGTGTACGCACTCGCGGTTTCGCGAACGAGCCGCAATCGAGAGGGTGCGATGACGGCTGCCGCTCTCATGGCCGACACAACAGTCTCCCGCGCGCTCTCGGTTGCGCTCGGGATTCCTTCCGCGCGGCGCGACGTGATTTCAGAGACGCTCGAAGGAGAAAATGTTCTCTTTGAGGGGCAGGCCTTGATCGCGCGCTCATGGATCGATCCCGATCCGGAAAAGACAGACGGTGTGTTTCGCGGTATGATCGAGAGTGTGACCACCGGATCAGCGCGTCTCACGGAAGCCGTCGGCCGCGCGAACCAGGAACTCGCGCAGGCGATCGGACAATAACAATGACTACACGCACACGCAGCTACCGCACGATAGCGCTCACGGCATTCCTGACAGCCATCTCGTTCGCGTCTGTCGCGTCCGCGCAGGAGGTGGCGCTCAAGAATCCTCTCAATTTTGACACAATACCGATGTTTATCGCCGGCGCGCTCAAAGCACTCGCGCTAATCGCGCTTCCCATCATCACGCTTTTTCTCGTAATCTCCGGTTTCTACTTCATCACCGCGCAGGGAAGTCAGGACAAGCTCCAGAAGGCGAAACTCAATTTTTTCTATGTCATCATCGGGGCGCTGCTTATTCTCGGCGCGTGGATTCTCGCGACGCTGATTGCGGGTACGGTCTCGCAGCTAACCAGCCGGTAGCTATGATCTCTCGCGCGCTCGGGCTCGTGGTGCTCCTCGCGCCGGAAGTGGCACTCGCGGCGGCGAATACATTTCAGGAGCTTGCATTCGATGTCGTCGAAATTCTCGACACGGCGACCTTCACGCTCATTATCTTCGGGCTTGTGGTGTACTTCTGGGGCATCGCGACGAACATTTCGCACTTCGGCGACGAAAAAGGAGCCGAGAAGCAGAAATCTTTTTTCTTTTGGGGACTCGTTGTGCTCTTTGTCATGGTCTCGATCTGGGGAATTATCCAGCTTCTGCAAAACACGCTTTTCGGCGGCACCCCTTTTAGCCCAAACGCGGGTGAGCCGGCGGTAACGCTCTGCGACAGTTTCGGCAACTGTTCGGTCGGAGAACTTGACCTATGAGCATGCAAAACAGCAATCTCCTTTCCCTCGGTGCGCTCGCGACTCTGGTGCTCCCGGGGAGCGCCTCTGCGCTCACATTCCCGCAGGTTGTCGGCCTCTTCCACATTGCCGTGGGGCTGATTCTCACCGGCATCATCCTCATCTTCGTGACGGGATTCGCCGTATATGTTGCGCGCTTCAACACGTGGCCCTCGTATCGCGACAACGCGATACGAGTGCTCGAGTGGGCGGTCGTGATGCTATTGGTCCTCATCATCGTGCTCTCGATCGTGAATGCGATTCAACACCACGGTGCGATTGCGCTCCCGATCATTTCGTTTATTATCATCATTGTTGTCGGATTCTTCATCGTTCGATTCGTTGCAACGAGCAAGAAGCCTCCGGCTCGGCCTCAGCGGCGGGAGCGCAGGTGAGGAACCCGTTATCCACACTGTTGACTCAAGGCCGATTGTGTTTTTGAGGCAAGCTGGGTAGCATGAGAGTACTTAGTACTTATCTAAAAATAGCCTTCTACGTATGAGAAGCATTACTCGTGCCGCCTTTCCGATACTTGCACTCCTTTTGCCGTCGCTTGCGAGCGCCGCAACTCTGATCGACACGCTCGTCCTTGCGAGCACCTTCCTAAACGGCGTGATTGGGCTGTTTATCACGCTCGCGATCGTGGTCTTCTTCTGGGGGCTCATCAAGTACCTCATGAGCATGGACCACGAGAATGCCAACGAAGGCCTCAAGATCATGTTCTGGGGCGTCATCGCGATTTTCGTGATGGTCAGTATCTGGGGTATCATTCGCCTTCTGCAGGGTACGCTTGGCGTCACCTCGACCGATCCCGTCATTCCGAAGGGCATTGTTGTAAACCCGGGAAGGACATACTAACGGGATGAGCGGCGCACAACTTCTCGAAAATTTCGTCACCTACATCATCAACCCTGCGATACTCGTGATTTTCACCGCGGGGTTTTTTCTCTTCGTGTGGGGTCTCGTGCAGTTCATTCTCGATCTCGACAAAGGCACGAATCGCGAACAGCACATTCAGCACATGCTCTGGGGCGTCGTGGGAATGTTCGTGATGGCCTCTGTGTACGGAATTCTCGCGCTCTTGGACAACACGTTTGGCCTCGACGCGTTTTCCGCTACACCCGACATGAGCCGCTGGCAGGACATCAACATCCCTCCGCTCTTTAGGTAAGTTTTCCGGCGCAG
>CAYVHJ010000007.1:8269-11272 GCA_964451235.1 uncultured Candidatus Saccharibacteria bacterium
TAGAGTCAACATCAGTATCGAAAGGTGGTGAAGTCGATTGTCAGCACGTTATCGCGCGCGGGAAGCGTCGCTTCCTGCCTCTAACGGGATGAGTACTCCTTTTGAGCGCTCGAGATACTCGTCGAACGTGCCCATGAGTTCGCGGAGCGTATCGGGTGATGCCGAGAGCGTGTGACCATCGATCGAACGAATCGGCATAATCTTTGATGACGTGCTCGTAATGAAAGCGCCATCCGAATGTATTATGTCCGAGAAGCGCACCTCCTGCTCCTCGAGCGAGAATCCGTTTTCCTCGGCAACTTTCAGCACAGCCTTTCGCGTGACGCCGAGAAGGATCTCGCTCTCGGGCGGCGAGACGAGCGTCCGGCCCCGCAGGAGTAAGAAATTCACCCGTGTTCCTTCCGTAATGCACCCTTTTGAATTGATGAGGAGCGCGTCGTAACAGCCTTTCGCTCTCGCGTCTTTATAAGCAAGGTAGCTCTGCAGCATGTTCAGAGTTTTTGCGTGGGGAAATGGCCGCTCATACTCATGCGTAATGAAATCGGCGCCCTCTTTGTAGAGCTTTTTGTCGGGAAAAAGGGGATTGAGACACATTATATAGAGTGCGGGCTCCTTTCCCCCGATGAGAAGGACCTTGAGGTTGTAAGTCCCGGCTCCGTTCTTTTTGACGAGGTCAGCGATACTTTTCTTGATGTTTGCTTCCGAAAACGAATGTGTAAGACCGATAACACGAGCCGATTCCACTAGACGTTCGATGTGGTCATCGAGAAAGTATGGAATGCCACTCTGGACACGAACATTCTCGTACACCCCGAAGCCGTACTGGTATTCGATGTTTGAAATCGGAACCACCGCCTCCCCGATGGGAAGAATTTTCCCGTTCTTTGAAAAATATTTGAAGTTCATACGAAGTGGGCGAGGAGGGACTCGAACCCTCACGGATTTCTCCACACGGTCCTAAGCCGTGCGCCTATACCAGTTCGGCTACTCGCCCATTCTGCTGCCAGCACTCGCTTCCGTTCCAAGGCTGGAAGCGATTTTCCATAGTACATGCTCATAATAATTTTCATAGAGTCGGCTTTTCCGAATGAGAGCGTGTACACGGACTTTTTTTGATGATGGTACATGTACCCTCCATTGGCATGAAGTGCTTTTCTGGTCATCTGTCTTATCCATGTGAGAAAATCGAGACTTGCAGACGATAATCGTAAACGCAGCTGTGGAAACCGGCTTTGTGGATGTCTCGTAACACTAATGTTGCCATCGCCATCGATGCAGCCTCGCAGGAAATCTCGGAAGAAGACCGGAGGTACCCGTACTGCTTTAATTGTTTTGGATTTTGCAGGCGATAATCCAATCGAGAGAAGGAATTCATAGAAATTTATATCTCCGAACTGTAGAACATAGTATTTCTTTTCCTTTGAGTAGCCTCGTGCTTTTCGCCCGATCTTATTAGTCAGCTTTAATAGATTTTTAATTGTTTCTACCATCTCTAGGTCTTTCGAGGTGATATTAATGTGCCGCCCGCTAGGAGAAAGGTTTCCATCCGTCGCGATTACACCTACGGCGTAAGCAAGTGATGCAGACCACGTAGTATCTACCTTTGATTTCCTTCTCATTAGCTAAATTATACTATGTCACATAGCGTCTACCAATCGGCGCTGTGCGTTATCGCTTGCAAATTCCATCCCAACATGTGGGGCACGGTCGTCGTCGTGACCGGCTCGCAGCCGAGTCCGCAGCCCCCGCCAAATCCGCCGCACCAGCAATATCCGTACCGCGGCAACTACTACTCATATATGTGTTGTCCGCAGTATTACGATCAGTACTACTATTATCAGCAGCCGTATTACTACGACTACTCTTATTCATATCCCTCGTATTTCTATTACGACTATGGATATGACTATTACGGCGGCGACTACTACGGCGGGTACTACGACTATCGAATGTCTCTCCATACACAGACACAAATACGGTATTGCCAGGTTCTTTCATATGGGCAACAGCCGCTTCCGTGCCGGAGATATACCCGAGCGTGTTATTCAGACACGTCACATAGTCATAGCGCGTGGGGGACCTGAATTTTGTGATATCGGCTTCGATCATTCCTGCTTGAAAGTCTGCCCTTCGCAGATTTTCTTTTGCGAGAGCGATGAAATCTTTTTCTATCTCGAGTCCTATTATTCTCAAATCAGGACGCAACTCGAGCATCTCAATAATGCGTGTCGCGTCCATGCTCCCGACTTGCAGTACGGTCGCATTCTGCGGTAAGAGTTTGCGCTGCAGATCAAACTCAAAGAGCCAGTTTTGTTTGTTGATGGCGGGGATTTTGTCGAGTCTGTCGCAGTTTAAATAGAAGGCATTCATAGAAGGCATTCACTGCGTTCATGTCCGCCCGCCGCGACTCGAACGCGGAACCAACCGCTTAAGAGGCGGCTGCTCTACCAGTTGAGCTACGGGCGGATTCTAGGATTTTACTCGAATATCGAGATTTTGGAACCATTGTGCCGGGAGTGGGAGTCGAACCCACATGACCTTGCGGTCACGACATCTTAAGTGTCGCGCGTAGACCAGTTCCGCCATCCCGGCCTTGCCCTTCCGAAGCTTTAGCGAAGGAGGGCTTACATTCCACTATATACGATTTTGAGGCCTGGGGGGGATTCGCACCCCCGCATATCGGTTTTGCAGACCAACGCGTTAACTTCTTCGCCACCAGGCCGTGCTCGATATAGTACGCTATTTACTCTTTCGAGTCAGGTCGTCGATTCGTTGCCGATTCTTCTCGCCGTAGTCAATTTCAAAATCGATGATAGGAACAGGTTGCAGGAAACTGTGCTCCTTTACGTACTCACGGAAGTCGCTGCGCGCGCGCTTCGCGAAGATGAGGGCAGCCTCTTCTTGGGTTTGTGGAAGAATGGAGAGAAAGACGGTAACGTCCTTGAAATCGTCCGACACCTCCGCCCGCGTGACGGTTATCAATCCGTTTGCACGCGGGTTCAC
>CAYVHJ010000008.1:0-562 GCA_964451235.1 uncultured Candidatus Saccharibacteria bacterium
ACTTGCGTTTTACAAGCTCTACGAAGATGGCACGAAGCGCGATTGGGAGAGTGAACACGTTCTCGACCGATGGATACTTGCACGGCTCGACCAGCTCATCCGCGAAGTCACCAGAGAATTCGAGGCGTACCGGCTCGACACGGCGACACGGCCCGTTGGAGATTTTATCGACGATCTCTCCACATGGTATCTCCGCCGCTCTCGCGAGCGATTCAAAGAGGATACGTCGGATAAAAAGGTTGCACTTGCGACACTACGATACGTGCTCTATGCACTTTCGCTGGTGACGGCACCCTCGATGCCGTTTCTCGCGGAGCATGTATTCCAAACTGTGTGCGAAGAAGAGGACGAAGAGAGTGTGCACCTTGCCGCGTGGCCGGAAGTGCGGGGCGGCGGATTTTTCTCGCGTCTGTTTGGCGGGAAAGACAATACTCTACATAAAATGAGCGTTGCACGGCAAATCGTTTCCAAAGCATTCGAAGCGCGCGATGCGGCGAAGATAAAAGTTCGACAGCCGCTTGCGTTGCTCACGGTTCCCGCGAGTTCGAAACTTTCGCAGGAA
>CAYVHJ010000008.1:572-10925 GCA_964451235.1 uncultured Candidatus Saccharibacteria bacterium
AATTGCGGGACGAGGCTGTTGTTCGCAACACGATGCGTCATGTACAAGATGCACGGAAAGTTGCGAAGTTGCGTCCAGGTGAGCATGGTAGCGTTGCAATCACGATCTCGGATGACAATCGAACTGTCGTCGAACGGAATCTGGACGCGATACAGAAACAAACGAACACCGATGTCCAGCTTTCCTAAAACCTAATCCCTAGCACCTATAACCTACTCCTGCTATGTACCAGAAGTACCAAACCGAGGCGCTCGTCTTGGATAGTCGCGAGCAGGGGGAGAGTGACCGGATGTTTTTGCTCTATACAAAAGATTTCGGTCTTGTGCGAGCTCGCGCCTCCGCCGTGCGCAAAGAAAGCTCCCGCATGCGCTACGCACTCCAACACTATGCGCATGCACAGGTTGCGCTGGTGCGCGGGAAGCGCGGTTGGAGGCTCGGCGGAGCCGCGGTACTTGGTAATCGGGTGCCTCTGGAAGGCGCCGTCACGTTTGCGCGGATTGCACGGCTCGTGCTTCGTCTCATCGGAGGCGAAGAGCGGAACGACTATTTGTTTGCAGCGCTCGCCGAGGCGCGCAGCGCACTCTCGAAAAGCGCGCGTGAAGCCTATCCCGCGATCGAAATTGTCTGTGTCGCGCGCATTCTTTTTGCGCTCGGATATCTCTCGTCCGAGGCGTTGCAAACAACACTCTTTGCCCATGCTGCGTACACAGAGAGAGACCTTGCCGAAGCGACAGCGCTGCGCGAAAGACTCCTTTCATCAATCAACCGAGCCATCACTGAATCGCATCTGTAGAGTGGTATTATTGCGGGGATGGAACCAGCGGAATCCTCTCACGATGAGGAAAAAATAGAGCGCTTGCGGCGCGCGATGTACTCGCGCGATTTGAGCGAGAAACTCAAGGATCGCCCGCGCCGGCAGATGGAGGAAATCCGACCGATCGTCGGCGACGACTGGAGGCGCGAGGAGCCGACGCTTTCCGCGACCGTTGTGGCACCGCGGACCATCGGCGTCGCGCGCAAGGCACTCTGGTGGCTTTTGGGTATTGCGGCACTTTTTTTTGTCGCGGCACTCCTTTATTTCGGCTACTACTTTACGTTTGGCGGCGGCGCCTCTCCCGCCTCTCCGGGGAACATTGACATCGTCATATCGGGACCGCCGCAGATTGCCGGCGGTGATCCGACGCAGCTTCAGATTGTCGTCACGAATCGCAACCAGGTGCCTCTGCAGCTGGCCGATCTCGTCATTAAATATCCAAAGGGTACGCGCTCGCCGACTGACCTTTCGACCGACCTCTCGAGCCAGCGGATTTCTCTCGGAACGATCGAGGCGGGTGGCCGAAGGCAAGGGACGGTGACCGCGATATTTGCCGGCAGCGGCGATGCTGCGGGCGTGAAGGTGGATCTTGAGTACCGCATTTCGGGCTCGAGCGCGATCTTCGTCGCAAGCTCCAACTATCAGGCGCAAATCAACTCTTCTCCGCTCACGCTTACCGTATCGAGTAACAGGGAAACGGTCTCGGGGCAGCCCGTCGAATTCACCATCACGATTGCCTCGAATGCGAATACCACGGTGAAAGACGTGCTGCTTTCAGCAAGCTATCCGTTCGGCTTCGCGTTCGCTTCGGGAAACCCGAAGCCTGTCCGCGGGAGCACGTGGGAGCTCGGCGATATCCGTCCGGGAGAGAAGCGGGAGGTGACGCTCCGCGGCATGCTCGTGGGAGAGAGCGGCGATGAGCGCGTCTTCCGTTTCAGCACCGGTACCCGCAAGGAGCCTGACAACGAAGCAATCACGACGACGCTTGTGGAAAGCGCCTTCAGGATGAAAGTCACCGATACTTTCCTCGGACTCGGTATTACGGTTAACAAAGCCGGCGCGAATGTCGTCATTTCGCCCAGCGGGCAGGTAAACGTCGCCATCAATTGGCAGAACAATCTCTCAACCGCGGTCCTCGATGCCGTCATCGTCGCGAGGCTCACGGGACTCACGATCGACGGTGCGACGATGCTTTCCCCCGACGGATTCTTCCGCTCGAGTGACGGTGTTGTGTTGTGGGACAAGACGACAACCAAAGGAGCGCTTGGGAATCTTGCCGCGGGAGCGCGAGGGTCGGTTTCGTTTTCGTTCCAGGTTCCATCGGCGGACGCACTCAAAAACGTACGCAATCCCTCGCTCACGATTACCGTGAATGCGGCCGGCAAACGCATCTCGGAGGATGGAGTTCCGGAAAACCTGCAAGCGGCGAGTTCGCAGCGCGTCGCAGTCTCGAGCGCGCTTGTGGTGACCGCGCAGGGCCTCTATTATGCGAACCCGTTCGGTAGTGTCGGACCCCTGCCGCCGAAGGCAAATACGGAGACGACGTATGCAATCATCTTTACAATCACAAATACGACAAACAAAATCGATGAAGCAATACTCACCGCAACGCTGCCGCCCTATGTGCGATGGGTCGGCATCTACAGCCCTGCCTCGGAAGCGGTGTCGTTCAACCAGAGTGCGGGTACCGTGGCGTGGGACATTGGCACTATCGAGGAGGAGCTCGGCGTCGACGGCACCTCGCCGCGGCAGGCCGCTATTGCAATCGGGTTCACGCCCTCAACGAGTCAGATCGGCCAGGAACCCTCGCTTTTGCGGGACATCGTGCTTACCGGGCTCGATAGCGCTACCGGACAAACGATCACCAAGCGGCTGGATGATGTGACGTCGGATTTGATACGCGTTTCGAGATCCGAGGAGGGCATTCCCGCAGCGCCGGATCCGGGTTTTTCTTCCACGCAGGGAACTGTGGTTAGGTAACGGTATCTCGTATATGGTATTTAGTATTTTGTATACGATGCCGCATGCTGTCTTTTATACCAGATACCGGATACGATATACGAAATACCATGAGTGACGTGACGATGGAGAAGCTTGTGTCTTTGTGCAAACGCAGGGGTTTTATATATCCCGGGAGCGAAATCTACAGCGGGCTCTCGGGCACGTGGGATTATGGCCCGCTCGGAGTGGAGCTGAAGAACAACATCAAGAATCTGTGGTGGAAGATGTTCGTGCAAGAGCGCGAGGATATGTACGGCGTCGACGCCGCGATTTTGATGAATCCGAAAGTGTGGGAAGCGAGCGGGCACGTCGCGGGATTTGCCGATCCTATGTCGGACGGCTCAAACTTCAATACCATGTTTAGTACGTCTGTCGGCGCTGGCAAGGAAGCGATTCATACCTACTTCCGGCCCGAAACGGCCGGCGGCATTTTTGTTAATTTCAAGAACGTGATCGACTCCTTCCATCCGAAACTACCCTTCGGCATCGCGCAAATGGGGAAAGCGTTCAGGAACGAAATAGCCCCGCGCGACTTTCTCTTCCGCACTCGCGAGTTCGAGCAAATGGAGGTCGAGTATTTCGTGCGGCCGAATGAGTGGGAGAAACATTTCGAGGAGTGGCGGCAGGCCGTGTACCGATACACCGATGCCGTCGGCATATCAAAGGGGCTTGTGCACGAACTCGAAGTCCCCGACAAAGAGCGTGCGCACTACTCAAAGCGAACGATAGACTTCGAGTTTGATTTTCCCTTCGGTCGTAAAGAACTGTGCGGTCTCGCGTATCGCACCGACTTCGATCTCTCTGCGCATGCCAAGGCCTCTGGCGCAGACCTCAACTACCTAGACGAAGTCGCGGGGGAGAAATTTGTTCCGCACGTGATAGAGCCTTCTTTCGGTGTGGATCGCACCATCCTTGCGCTCTTGCTCTCCGCGTATACAGAGGATGAGCTCGGCGGAGAAAAGCGCGCGTACCTCAAATTCAATTCTGTCGTTGCTCCCGTGAAAGCCGCTGTCTTTCCACTTCTCAAAAACAAACCGCAGCTTGTCGAGAAAGCCCGCGAAGTCTATTTACTGCTGAAAGCTGACAGCGGTAAGCTGAAAGCTATTTCCTGGGACGACAACGGCAACATCGGGAAGCGCTACCGCAGACAAGATGAGATTGGCACCCCGCACTGCATCACGATTGACTTCCAAACGCTCGAAGACAATACGGTGACTCTTCGCAACCGCGACACAGGAGAGCAAGAACGCGTGTCAGTTGAAAGTCTTCCTGCATGCATTGGCGCATAGTCCCGCATTTGCTAGGATTCAAAATATGGATGGGCGCCCTGTTACAATTTCCATTACGACTGGCACAATCATAACCGTCGTCGTCGTTCTTGTCGGAGCGTGGCTTCTCATTAAGCTAATCGATCTCGTTCTTGTTCTCACGACCGCAGTCGTCATCGCTTCCGCGATCGAGCCGGCGGTCGTGTTCCTGCGTCGGCAGCGCGTGCCGCGGATTCTCTCGGTTCTCATGGTCTACGCGCTCATCTTCGTCGCGTTTTTTGGCGTATTCTATTTCTTCATTCCGTCCGTACTTTCAGAACTTACTGCATTCGTTGCCGCGCTGCCGCTCTACATGGAAGCACTCGACCGGGTAAGCGCGTTCGACGAATACGCGCGGATTCTCGGCACGACCCCGCCTGATTTTAGTCAGATCGATCTCTTAGCAAGCCTCCGCGGGAGCCTGGAGGCAGCCGGCGCGTTTGGAAACGCGCTTACCGCTATCGCGAGCATATTCGGCGGCGTGCTCTCGTTTATCCTCATTGTCGTATTTTCGTTCTATTTTGCGGTTATCGAAACGGGCGTTGATGATTTCCTTGAGGTCGTCGCGCCGCGCAAATATAAGGCGTATGTTCTGGACCTCTGGAGGCGTTCGCGCCACAAAATAGGCTTGTGGATGCAGGGGCAGCTCCTCCTCGGCTTCATTGTCGGCGTTTTGGTCTACTTGAGTCTTACAATTCTCGGCATCAAACACGCGCTCCTTCTTGCCGTTGTCGCAGCAATTTTCGAGCTCATTCCGGTATTCGGTCCCACACTCGCCTCGCTTCCGGCTGTTTTGATAGCCTTGGTCGACGGCGGCGCGATCACGGGCCTCCTCGTAATTGGTGTGTACGTGCTTCTGCAACAGTTTGAGAACCACCTCATCTATCCTCTGGTCGTGACGCGTGTCGTGGGTGTGCCGCCGCTTCTCGTCATCCTTGCGCTCATCATCGGCGCGCAGCTCGCAGGCTTTTTGGGGATTCTTCTCTCGGTTCCGATTGCGGCGACGGTGCAGGAGTTTGTGAACGATATCCGTGAGCGCAGGGTATTTGCAGAGACTGCAGAGTAGTCATGTCGAAGAACTTCTACCTGACCACCACTCTTCCATACGTGAACGCGAATCCGCATGCGGGATTTGCGTTCGAACTCGTGACAGCCGATATCATCGCCCGCTACCGCAAACTCCTCGGTGACGATGTGTTTTTCAACACCGGCACCGACGAGCACGGCCTGAAGATCTATCGCAAGGCACAGGAGGAGGGTAAAGATGCGCAAGCGTACACCGATGAGTATGCAAAGAAATACCAGTTGTTAACGCAGAAGCTTGGCCTCGATGCGGAACTTCTGCACTTTATCCGCACGACCGATCCTCATCACAAAAAAGCGGCGCAGGAACTGTGGCGCCGATGCCGCGGCGATATAGAGCTGCGGAAATACAAAGGACTCTACTGCGTGGGCGACGAGGCATTTATCAAAGAGACCGATCTTGTCGACGGAAAGTGCCCGAGCCATCCGACGATGGATCTGATTGAGATCGAGGAGGAAAATTATTTTTTCAATCTTAAAAAATACGAGAAGAAACTGCTCGCGTACCTGAATCAGGAAGGCGTCATTGTGCCCGAATGGCGAAGGCAGGAGGCCATTCAGTTTGTAGAGCGCGGACTCGAGGATTTCAGCGTTTCGCGCCTCTGGGAAAAAATGCCGTGGGGTGTGCCTGTGCCGGACGACGATTCGCAGGTAATCTATGTCTGGTTCGACGCGCTCACCAACTATATTTCCACACTAGGGTGGCCCGAAGATACGGAGGGGAATTTCAAAAAGTTTTGGGATAAAGGCGAGACGCTCCAGCTTGCCGGAAAAGATCAAGTGCGATTCCAGTCAATCATGTGGCAGGCAATGCTCATGTCGGCCGGATTACCCACGACCAAAAAGATCGTCTATCATGGATTCGTCACGAGCGGCGGGCAGAAAATGAGCAAATCGCTCGGCAACGTCATCGACCCCGTCGCAATCGTGGACGAGTATGGCACCGACGCGCTCCGCTACTTCCTTGCGCGACACATTCATCCGTTCGAGGATTCGGATTTCACGATGGAGCGCTTCAAAGAAGCCTACAATGCCGACCTTGCGAATGGGCTCGGCAATCTCGCTGCCCGCGTTATGCAGCTTGCACAAAGCAATCTCGCGGAACCGGTACAAGTCAAGTTTGTGCCGTATCCAGACGAATTTACAGACGCTCTCGCCGCGTTCAAAATAAATGAGGCCGTTGAATACGTTGATAGAAGAATCCAGGGGCTCGATCAGAAGATAAATCAGACTGAGCCGTTCAAGGTCGTGAAGATCGACATTGAAAAAGGCAATACTCTTATCGAGGAGTTGGTGCGTGAGCTTGCGGCTATAGATCTTATGCTCGAGTCCCTCATTCCAGAAACGAGCAGGAGAATTATCGAGGCAATTATGACTAACAAGAAACCCGAGAACCTATTTCCTCGCCTCTAGCATGGACACCTTGTACGCGCATACGCAGTCGCCGTATTCAAACCAATGGGACACGCTCTTGCAGCACCGGGATAAGGATCCGCATCTACGGGCAGTTCTACAGGAGATGTTCGCGCGCATGAAGGGCGGTGTCGTCGTCGACGTCGGTGTGGGGCAAAGTGACAAGATGGCGAAGCTCTTCACGCAGATGAGCACGACATACATCGGTGTCGATCCCATTCCGAGGCGCTCTAAATCGCAGATTGCGGGCGCGGCGTTTGTCGAAGATGACATCGTGAGTTTTCTGCAGGATCGCGTGCGGTATCAACAGTTCCGAAAATATCCTTCGCGGAATTTCATGCTGAATGGCATCGACAGCATCGCGACGAGCGTCTCGTTTGATGAATTGGCCGACATGTTAATTTTCTATCTCAATCCCGGCGACTATGTCTTTGGCATCTACGCGCCGGAGATGGTGCGCGCGCTTCGGAAACATTCCGACGTGTATGAAGAAGTCTACTGCCAAGAGTCGGAAGGGAATCGCTTCTTTGCATTTCGTTTGCGGCAACCGATGCGCCACTCGACTCCCTCGCAATGAAATACTTCGACGCGCATACGCACGTAAACTTTGTTGCGTACAACGAAGATCGTGAGGAAACGATCCTGCGGGCGAAGGATGCAGGAGTCGTGATGAATGTTGTCGGAACCCAACACGATACATCGGCTTTTGCAGTAGAGCTTGCGGAGAAGTATGAGAATGTCTACGCGACGATTGGGCTTCACCCGATACACACCTCGAAGTCGTACCACGATGCGAAAGAATTGGGGGAAGGAGGAAAAGAATTCACTTCACGTGGTGAAATTTTCGATGTTTCCATGTATGAGACGCTTGGAAAAAACGAGCGTGTCATTGCGATAGGCGAGTGTGGGCTCGATTACTACCGTTGCGATGATAGCACGAAGGAGTTGCAGAAAAAAGTGTTCATCGAGCACATCGAGCTTGCGAATAAAATCGGAAAGCCTCTCATGCTCCACATCAGAAATGCGTACGATGATGCGCTCGAGATTCTTAAAGCTCATGCGAAAGTGAAAGGAGATACACACTTTTTTGCTGGGGACTGGAATACCGCGAGAAAATTTCTCGATTTTGGATTCACGCTCTCATTCACCGGCGTGCTCACTTTTACACATGACTACGACGAGGTCGTAAAGAATGCTCCACTCGATATGCTTCTTTCAGAAACCGACGCACCCTACGTGACGCCGATGCCGCACCGGGGAAAACGCAACGAACCCGCATACGTGACGGAAGTCGTGCGCGCGATAGCGCGCATCCGCGCCGAAGACTTTGAGAAGGTTGCGGCAGGGCTTCTTGAGAATGCGCGCCGAGTGTTTCAGGTCTGATTTCTTCTTGCCTCCCGCCCCGCGCCCGTGTTAGAGTGCGCGCTACCTATGGCAGAAGATACAGTCAAAGAAATGGAAACCGACGCCGACGAAGGCGTCACGCGCATTTATGAAATCGGCTATACGGTTTTGCCGACTTCCAAAGAAGATGATGTTGAGAAAGTTGTCGGAGGAATTCGGGCTGAAATCGAAAAGTCGGGCGGCACATTTATTGCGGAAGGCGCACCTTCGCTTACACGGCTCGCGTATCCGATGCAGATTCATGAAGGCGGAAAGCAAGTCGAGCACGACAGAGGGTACTTTGGCTGGATCAAATTCGAGGCCGACATTTCGGTCACTCACTTGCTTGAGGAGACGCTCAAGAAGAACGAGAACATCATGCGTTTTCTTGTGTTCCGCACCGTGCGGGAAGACACTCGTGCGAAGATGAAAGCGCCGACTCTGCGCGAGGTGAAGCGAACCGATACTATTAAGACGACTCCACGCAGAGCCGAGGAAACTTCCGGACCCGTTTCGGAGGAAGAACTCGATAAGGCTTTGCAGGACATTACGAAAGAATAGGCAAAAGCCACTAGGCAAATAGGCAATAGGGAAATACAATAGGCGCTATGTATATCAACAAGGCAATGCTTTTTGGCAACATCACACGCGATCCCGAGCTACGCTCGCTTCCTTCCGGCATGAACGTATGCAATTTTTCAATCGCGACCAATCGCGTCTATCGCGATAGGGAAGGAAAGAAGCAGGAGCAAACCGATTTCCACAACGTTGTCGTTTTCGGCCGGCAGGCTGATACTGTCGCCCAGTATTTGAAGAAGGGGAGCTCGGTGTATGTCGAGGGTCGCATGCAAACCAGAAGCTGGGACGACAAGACGAGCGGCGAAAAGAAGTATCGCACCGAAGTCGTGGCCGATCGTGTGCAATTCGGCCCGCGTCCGGGCGGCGGCGGGAAGCGCGCGGAGCCCGAAGAGGTTGCCGCAAGCAGTGGCACCGGCATCGAGTACCCGAAAGACGATATTAATCCGGATGATATTCCGTTCTAGGTGCTGGGTTGTAGGGACTAGGTTCTAGTGAAATCAAAATACAAAATTACTATGAGTGCGAATATTTTGACACAAAACGATATCAGGCATGTCGACTACAAAGACATCGATCTTTTGAGACAGTTCATCAATCCGCATGGGCGGCTTCTTAGCCGCAAGCGCACGGGCCTCACCGCAAAGCAGCAACGAGCAGTCGAAGCCGCCGTGAAGCGTGCACGATTCATGGGACTTCTGCCCTACATTCAAAAATAACAGCAGCGTATAGTTATCTTGACTTGCTCCACAAAAAGTCGAAGTAGTTTTGGTAGTTTTTTGCGAGTGTTTTGTTCACAATTTCAACTACGAATACGGGTTCCAGAAAAGATCGAATTGAGATTCTCTCGCCGAGAATAATCGTATTGTTTGTTTCGCTCGAGATGAGCTGATTTGTTCTGATGGTGACTAAGTCTTTTGCACGTCCGACATACGATTGAAGTTCCTCGGTAACGGTATTAGTAAGGGCGCGCATCCGGATTTTCTTTTTGGATTGTATTGCTATTAGTTTACTCTCGAGACTTTCTCCAACGAGTTCTCGCCACTGTGGCGAGATGCCAAGATAACGTATGAGCCCACCTGGCTTGAAAGAATTGTAGAGATTCTTTTCATACCTTCGGAACTCATCAATACCCTCATACACCACGATCTCTTGTCCGCTCGTGGCTTTTTTCGTGAGAAGTGCAAGCTCTTCGACAATCTCTTTGACCACACGTTCTTTTTCTTGGAGATCGCCGAGTAGACGAGAAGGAGAAAGGATTTTGTAGACAGCAACGTCGCTTACGCGGGAGATTGTCATGAGTTTTTTCCCGATAAGTTCTTGTAGGGCCATGTAGACGAGGTTTCTATGGAATCCCGTTTTCTTGATGATCTCTCCTGCTTTTGCCGCACCAGCCCGAGAAAGAGCCAGATACACAGTAGCTTGATTCGGCGTCAGTCCAATGTGTTGCAGGTCAGCATAGAGTGTCATCAGAAAAGTGATAGCATAATGCGCACTCGTTTGTCAAAGCGCTCACGATGTCATTTTTGCCCATCACGGATTTTAAAAGTATTGAGTTTTTTACATAAGGAGTAAATATTTCCATGTGCGATTCGAAAGGAGGTGACTACTGATGTATCTCACTATCGCACTCCTTGTGGTAGGTATAGCTCTCGTGTTTCTGGGAGCTTGTCTACTAGCTACCTCTGCTGAGGGGTGGGGTCTGATCTGCAGCTTTGTGGGGTTCGGTACCGTGGCGGCAGCCTTCCTAGTCGGCTATGCCCATGGCGCCCGAAT
>CAYVHJ010000008.1:10935-11269 GCA_964451235.1 uncultured Candidatus Saccharibacteria bacterium
GATCGTTTGAATGACCCCCCTATTTTTCTATGCCCTCTCAACGTATTCTCCGGTTTCGGTATTGATGCGGACGACGTCGCCCTCGTTTATGAACATCGGGACATTGATATTTACTCCGGTTTCAAGAACGACAACCTTTGAACCGCCTTGGGCGGTGTTGCCGCGAGTATTCGGCGGCGCCTCCTTCACCCTGAGGTCGACTTTGATGGGCAGACGAACACGGAAGAGTTTTCCTTCAAACCAGAGGGTATCTACCTCCGTGTTTGTTTTGAGAAACTTACCGGATTCGCCGATCTTCGCTTCCTCGATGGGGAATCGCTGCGACTTATCTTTT
>CAYVHJ010000009.1:0-1157 GCA_964451235.1 uncultured Candidatus Saccharibacteria bacterium
ATTGATCGTGTGATCAAAACGCTCAAAGATCCTGCCCTGAAGGGCGAGGCGAAGACCAAGGAGCGGCGCCAGGCGCTTCATGCTATCGGCAACGAGGTATTCGACTGGACGGAGATGGCGCGGCGGGAGGTTTCGGCGCCGCAGATGCTTCGGTTTTTACTGCCGCCTTCTCTCGACCGAGCGCCTCCGCCGCTTTTCTAAGCGCATCTTTATCCGCGGATACGTCTAATTGCTTGACAATTTCTTCACGGCCGAACGTGAGCTTGTTGCGCGCCATCGAAGTCGCAATGCTCTTACTCTGCAGCGCAATGTCTCTCTTGTTGTAGCCGGTTCGATAGGCAGATTTCAGCTGTTTACCTCGACTGTCATCGTGTGCCTTCAGCTTGGCTGCCTTTTCCTCCGCTGTGTCTTTGTGGGGCGCCAGCCTCTCTTCTACTCCCTTCAACTTCTCGCTGAGGTTCTTGGTGAGCGCTCCGCTAGCGACGTCCGCTCGTTCGATGCGCGATGTCTGTTCCTTGAGATTGCTTTCCATTCGCGTTATCTCTTTGTTGAGATCGGCCTTTCTTCCGGGTTCGGTGGTACGCATGAATTCTTCATGTATAGCCTTTAGCGCCGCTTCCGTGCTTTGTTTTTCTCTTTCTGCCCGTGTCTTTTCGTCCCCATGACCCTCCACCTCCGCTCTATGTTCATCCTTGATTCGCTGCTTTTCAGCGTCGACTTCTGCTTCCTTCTTGCGCAACGCTTCGTCGGCGATGGTTTTTTCCTCCGCGAGACCCGCGCGCTCCCTGTTCAGCCCTTTTTCCTTCTCGGCTCGTGCTGCATTCCCCGCCTTGTCAGCCATCCTCTCGCGATCCTTTTCTCCCGGTGCCAGCCGTTTCGAGAGCGCGTTAAGTTCGTCTGCCTGATGCTCCTTCAGGGCACGGAAGCCACCTTTACCATAGTCCTTATCGCCGAGCACGACACCCCCCAAACCTTCAATTCCTCTTCTGACCGTTTGATTACGGAGAGGGTCAAATGATTGGCGACTTGTCCAGTCAAACGGTCGCATGGCAGCACGACCGAATATGTTTTCAGCCCAGCCCGCTGACTGCATACTTCGCAGGATTGCATTACTTGTACCGCCAAAGGCTGTTCTGCCTGCCATCCCTGCCACACGC
>CAYVHJ010000009.1:1167-4201 GCA_964451235.1 uncultured Candidatus Saccharibacteria bacterium
AATGCTTTTTGAAAATAAGTTCGCGGCATAGATGGAGGCGAAGAGGAGGCCGAGTACGATAAAGTATGAGAAAAGCGCGTCAATGTTCAACTCCTGGGACGGGTCTCTCACAAGATCGCCAAGCGACCCCTTTCCCTTTGGGTTTACCGCACTTGCGACCTTGAGCGAGGCCCACAGGAATATCATCAGAATCGGTGCAAAGAGGGCGGCCTTGAGGAGTGCCTCCCACCACCGCGCGAACCCTTTGACGACGCGCTGCTGCGGAATAAGCCAGCTTGCGAAGGCGAGCGCGGAGGTCATCATGAGAAAGATGAGAAGAACGGCGCGGGTTACGAGAAGGTAGCAGGCGTAGAAGAGAACGGCTGCGGCAGCAAGAAGAAAAGTCGCCGATACGAGTCCATGGAGAAGGGCGAACCAGCCATTCGCTGTGGCATACCTGTCGCTCTCGTTTCCGAAAGCCGAAATCGATAGCGCCTTGCTAGTCTCTCCCACCGAGGCGAGCCCCATGAATTTTATAAACTTGCCGGCGATACCCCTTTTTGCGAACTCGTCCTCGAGAGCTCCTTGTGCGCCGCTCGTATCGGTCACGAAGTCGCTCGCCCTCACAAACTGGAGAGCAGTGAAGTTGGACGCGTCGATTATGGCCTTGCTGAAGAGCAGACTGAAGTTGATCAGGACCGCGATGATAAGGACGCGCGCGACGAGGCGCTTCTCTCCGAATTCCTTCACGCCGAGGATGATGTTGATGGCGATGAAGACAAACATCGCGATGATAACGATATTGGCGAGATCGCGAAGCGCAGTCCATCCTACATCGATCGCCTCTCTCACCCCTGTGTTGAGGAGAACTCTCCCGAATTCGACGATAGTGTAGTCCACGAGAATGTTGAAGAGGTATCCGACGGCCGCGAGGAGCCAAGCAGTAAGGGTAATTAGCGCAGTGCCAATAAAGACACTTAATGTTCGGCCGACGCAGGTGATGAGATTCGGTATGACGTTTTGCCATGAATCACAACTTGCCGGGGCGACGGTTGCGTTTTTGAGTTTGCTGACAAAACTTTGTTCTGCTTCAGTACAATTCCCTGCAGCACACCTCGCTTTAATAACTTCGAGAGCATACAAATCGTTTATGCTACATCGAGTGTTATCCGCTGTTCCGTCTTTGCAGGGAGAACTTACATTCGCAAGGTTACAGTTAGCCACCTCTTTGCGAACTCCACGGGCACACGGCGTACCCGGTCTTTCCGCTTCGGATTTTGCGATCTCCCCTGCACTTTTCATGCGAGCCTCTATGTCCGCCGCTCTACCAGCTGAATTCAATGCATTCCACTTGCTTTCTTGCATACAACCTGTCTTGATAGAGAGACACCATGCGGAATACTCGGAGTAGAGTGAGTCTGGCGTAGGGGGGGGAACTGTAGTTGCTCCCTCTGCTTGAGCGGCGATAGTAACAACCACAATGATGGTAACCAGCGCGAGAAGGAAGATTAATTTTTTAAATGAATGTTTGATCATATTTACTTCTTCCACCGCTCGGCCCAGAGGCGCGGGATGTCGGGGTTGTTGATGTTGCACCAGCCGGTCGAAGGATCAGGCGAATCTCCCCATGCTTTTGCGGTATCGGTGACGAGCGTCGCCATCGCTCCCGCGACATCATCGCGTTGCTTCGCTGCGTTGACCGCGTCGTACTGCGTGTGGAGCGCGCGCTCTGCGACCAAGGTGTCGAGCTGCTGCAGCGCGATGCGCTGCGCATTCAGTGAGGCGGTATTGGTGACGCCCGCGATGAGCTGGTCTATGAGCCCGAGCGCGCGGCGCGAATTCTGGATGTTGGTGAGTGCCGCGTTTGCGAGCCCTGTAATCTGCGAGTCGATAACCTGCTGGGAGAACGCGAGCGAGCTTGTCGCGGCGTTTATCTTCGCCTCATCGAGCGCGAAGGGTGTACACTGCAATGCTTGCTGTGCCTGTCCGAGTGGGATGCCTACTCCTTGCAGGACGGCCACGCATGTGCCTCGTGCCGCGTATTCACGTGCTTTCGGCACAACGAGATTCCAACATGAACGCTCGGTATTTCGTATTTGGTTGATGGATTGCGTGAGGTTTGCGGCGATCGCCTCCATCGCCGCGAGGTAGCGACTCTCGATCTCGCGCGAAGCGTTCAGAATGGTAAGCGCCGCGTTGACCGCCGCTCCGATAACGCCCTGCGAGGATTCCTTTGCCACCTGCTCGAGATACGAGGGTTGTCCTGCGACACTCTGCGAGAGGCCGGCAAGGCCGCCGCTGTCGGTGAGGGCCTGCGTCGTGACACCCGCGAACAACGCCCCTATCATCTGGCCGATGTCGTTCGCGCTCTCAAGCTGCCTCACTGGTGAGTCGAAAACGGTTTGGAAAGAAGATTGTACAACGGACGCGGGTGTCCGAATCATCTCAGCGAGCGGGTCGCTCGCGTTGTCGGTTATTGAATAGAATCCGCGGCCTTCTGCAATTGTCGTTTCCCAATCAGCTACAGCTTGTGCATCACGTGCAGCCAGCAAGTCTTCATACATCAATGCGTTGAGATGTGGCATGCATGCAGGATTTGTATATGCCAGAATTGTTCCGATAGAATCTTCAGACTCGTTTTTTATTCTGGCATCAATATCATCATATGCGCATACGAGAATGGATTCAGGGCTTCGGGTGTTCGTCTGATAGTTTCGAGCCGCGAATCTTTGATTGCCCTGTCTGAACGCCTCGGGAGCGGCATTAACTGATCCATCAGTAAGGCCTGTGAGTCTGGACTTGTCTCTCACCTGCAAACGCTCGGCTGCTCTATTGACGACATACCGCTTGTTGCCTTCGCGGCCTGTTTCGACGCCGATGATGTTTTTCTTGAGCAAGGCAGAGGTGGCGCTCTCGCGCAGGCGATCCTGCAAGGGCCGAAGCACGCACTCTTTGTAAACCAGAATGCCGCTGTTGAGGGTAACCGCAGCATCATTGACGGCCACATAGACGCCGCCGATTGCGGCCAAGGTGCACGAGCTCGCGGTTGACCCCG
>CAYVHJ010000009.1:4211-11086 GCA_964451235.1 uncultured Candidatus Saccharibacteria bacterium
GATGCCCTCGTTTTTGAATTGGTACGGCGCTGCAGTGGATGGCAGCGGGGATGGAGGCGTCGGAGTAGGTGTCGGCGAAGGAGACGGCGTAGGAGGAGTGGGGGAAGGTGGCGGAGTAGCGGCCGGATTTACGATGATAGTTCCGGAGACGCCGACGCCGTTCGGACCCCCAAAGTTTTGCGCGTAGTAGCGGTATGTGCCCGGCGAGGTCGTACTTGTAAGGAAGGTATATGTTTGCCCCGGCTGGATGGAATAGCTCTCGAATATTCCGCTGTCGGCGAGGATGGTGCGCGATGAAGTCGCGTTGTTCGTCCATACGATGAGATCGCCCTGCGCGAGGGTGGTTATTGCCGGAAAGAACGTGGTATTGGTGATGGAGACGTTGAATTGCGCAGCCGCAGCAGTAAAGGGCATCATCAATGCCGCAACGAGAACGAGCTTGTTGAACGCCGATCTCATGATTGTTTTTCGCGGCCGTATCGCGCGAGCGCATCGAAGGAGGCGAAGAGTCTTTGCTCCGTTTCGTTGTATGTTCTAAGAAGCGCCGCTGTGGCAAATGGATCATCTGCATGCTGTGAAAGTCGCTCGACGACCGAGGCGAATTCGGAGAGCGCGTTGAGAATACCGACGTGGTACAAGAGCGCGTCTACCGGCACGACCACGTTTGCGGCATTCTCGATTGCGAGGCGATAGTTCGCCGCCGTCGCTTGTAGCTGCTCGAGGTAGCTTTCGTCGCGCGACTCGATGTAGTTTGCAAAGATGTTGAGCTCATATCCGGGATTTCCGAGAAGCGACTCGAGTGCAACCCGGAGATCGTTCCTGTACTCAAGCATGCGGTCATAGGAAGTGTCAGTGTCAGTTTTCAGGTCGGCAGCTCTGTAGGTGGGATAGGAAACGCTCGCTTTCAACGAGGCGGCGATGTCTTCGGCGATTTTTTCCCCCTTCTTCGGCGTGTACGAGCCGCTTTCTGCGAGCGTTGCGTAGGAGTCGAGGAGCGCTCCAGCGACATTTTCTGCAATGTTTGAGATACCATCCGGATCAGTATCAATGTCAGCTGTCAGTGGGGCTTGCCAGTTGATGCTCCCGTAGGGCGTCCTCGCCACAGTAAACGCATCGGTCGGCGCGTTTACTGCACTCAAGATGCGGCCACCCTGCGAGATTTTCGAGTACCCCTGCGCAAATGCGATGACGACGAGCACCACGACAGAGAGAGCAGCGACTACTTTAATAGGCAAAAAGCGCTCGAACTTAAATGATCGAGTTTCCACGCATAAAAGTATACCTCCTGTATGGGGATTTCACGGGGATAAACAGTGAATAGCCGGAAGCCTGTAGCCCGTAGCTTGTAGCAAATCCAGAAATGCTTATTGACCTCGAGCTACCAGCTGCAAGCTACCAGCTACAGGCTTGCGTTGGTGAATGTGAACACGCTTCCGGCATCTTCCGGCGAAAAGCTGACGCCATGCGCCGAGATGAGCGTTGCGAGCGAGACGTAGTTTTTTACATATTCCTCGGTCGCGGAATTGTAGGTGAGAATCGCGTCGAGAACCGCCTCATTGGTTTTCGCATTCGGAACGGCGGAGAGCTTTTTGCCGAGTTCTTTGTAGCTTGCCGCCACTTTTTGATGCGCCGAGCGAATTTCAGAGGGCGCCTTTATGGTTTCGAGCTGGAAGCCGACATCTTCGAGTGCGCGGGCGAGCGAAAGAAGCGCTCCGTTCTTCTCGGGGTTCTCTCTGTCCTCGAATTGGTCTTTAAGGATCTGTGGCGCATTCCGGTATTGCTCGTCGAACGACTGAATGTACGAGCCTACTTCGTTGCCATAGTCGAAGAGCGCCTGCTGCGTGGGGGTGAGTCTCTTTCTCGGTGCCGACGTGCTGATGAGGCCCTGCGGGATGAACGAGTATGCATCGAGCGCTGTAGCATTTCCTTCACCATCTGCCAACACGCTCCCCGAAGGGCCGGCGAGGAGCGCGATGAACGTATCAAAGTCGAAGTCGACCTCGTCTTGCGCTTGCATGAGTGGAAGCTGCCTGGCGGCAGGTGCGTAGTAAAAGGGCGGACCGCTTTGCACCTGCGTGTAGAGATTGCTCGAATGCGCGTCGGGTTGCCGCCCCACGCGGACGTTCGTGGGATCAAAGAGGTTGCTGCCGATACCGCCCCACGCGCGAAGACCCGAAGGCTTCGGGCTCACATCGGAGCGGTTCGCGACGACTATTGCACCGATGCCGAGTGCAATGACCGCGCCAGCAAGAGATGCGATGTACGGGTGGGCGCGGAGCCATTGCATATAAATAGTTTACAGTGAACAGTAAGTAGTGAACAGTGAGATTCTGTTCACATCTTCTGTTTTCCGTTCGCTGAATGCTACAATGTTCAGATGCAGAGGATCACTCTTTCAGTTCTTGGAATAATTCTCGCAGTACCCTTTGTGGCGCATGCGTTTCCCTTTGGCGGGCGCGCGTCAATCGTCTTGCAGTGCGTGTACAACTCAACAATTTATACAAATCTTGGGCCGCCCCGCGGAGGCGAGTACATCTGGACGACGGCTACCAAGACGTACCAATTTGGGCCTCCCGCGTACGCGGGGCAGTGGCTTCTCGGTCTTGCTGGCGCGCCCTACTACTGCATCTATAGCATTTCTCCCCTCGTCATCTACACGGGAATCGCAATGACGATGCTGGGCTCGAGCGGACCGGCCGCACCCGCCGCTCCCCCGACCTTGGGGCCCGGCGGCCCGAGCAATCGCGGTCCGATGCCTACGCCTACGCCGCCCTCTCCCGCGCCAGCACCGCCTTCTCCTCCCGGCCTCTCTGGCAGCATTCTCTTGAGCGAAGTCTACTACGCGGTCGACACCGCTTATGGAACGAAACCCACGAACGAGTGGATCGAGATATACAACGGAACGCAAGCAGCGGTTAATGTCGGAGGCTGGAAGGTGGAAGACTCGTTCACGTTCGACACAATTCCCTCGGGCACCATTCTCTCTCCCGGCAAATTCCTTGTGATCGCCGCAACATCGACGACGCGCACGCTCTGGGGCATCTCGACCGATTCGTTCGTCTCGCTCGGGAGCTTCATCGGAGACGGGCTCGCGAACGGCGGCGACCGCGTTGTTCTCAAGAATGCCTCCGGCGCAATCGTGGATGCGGTTTCGTGGGGAACAAACACATCCACTTTCAAGCCGAGTGCCGTGGTTGTTCCGTATGGGCACTCACTTGCACGCGGCTCGCTCACGAGTGATACGAATACTGCCTCCGATTGGGTTGACCGCACTATACCGACTCCTGGGAAATAGAGGTACCGAGATGTGTTGCAAGACACTTCCATGTTTCAAGCGGAACATCCTCCGCCCGCGCATGCTCCGACACGCTGCATTTGGAGAGAAACTCGAGAATTTCGGGTTTCGTAAACCCGAATTTTCCCGTAAGGTTGCCGGCCAGGATCTTGCGTTTCGAGGCGAATCCGGCACGAACGATTCTGAAAAATGTCCCTTCGTTGACATCTGAAAAGAAATCTCGGGAGATGTTCGTGATCGAGAGAATCGCGGAGTCGACCGACGGCGGCGGCGAGAAGTTCCCACGCGATACTTTCGCAACGATTCGCGGTGTTCCATATGCTTTCACCGAGATTGAAAGAATACTCTCTTTTTTATTCCATGCGATGATCCGCTCGGCAACCTCTTTTTGCACGAGTAGTGCGAGCGCACGCGGCTGCGGCTCTGCCGTGAGAAACGTCCGGATAATCTCTCCGGTAATGTAATACGGAATATTAGCCGCAACGATGTAGTTCTCGAGTCCAAGTTGTTGAGGCGTGACGTCACGAATGTCTTCGTGGACGATGCGTAACTGGTCGTTTTCAAGCTCACTTGTAAACGTTTGTTGCAGATGTCCGGCGAGCACCTGATCTTTTTCTACTGCAACAACTCGTAAGCCTGTTCTCAATAGTTCTTTCGTGAGCGCGCCTTTGCCTGGACCAATCTCAAGGATGATTTCATCTGGACGAACGTCGATTGCCTGCGCGAGCGCGCGTGCAGCCCACTGTCCCGTCAAGAAGTACTGGCCAAGCCGCGGCGTCCTTTTAGCGGATCGTTCCTTCCTCATAGGTGTCGCTTGCGTCACGTGTTGCATATTGCAAGAGCCGAGAGTCGATATCGCTAAGGAATTCCGACGGAACGGCGAACTCGCGCGAGCCGTACTTCATGCGCGCGGAGGCAAAGGAGAGAAAGACGAGCTTGCGTGCGCGCGTGAGCGCGACGTAGAAAAGGCGGCGCTCCTCTTCTTCGTCTTTTGTCTCGTCGTCTCGCATCGAGGGGAAGAGCCCTTGCTCGAGGCCGGTGATGAACACCACCTCGAATTCGAGACCTTTCGACGCATGCATGGTCATGAGAGAAACCTGCCCGCCGGCAGGCAGGCCGCCTTCCCGTTCGATGAGCTCATCCTGATCGGATTGCAGAGCCGCTTCTTCGAGAAGCCGCTCAAGTCCCAGGGGTGGAGTTTCGAAGTCGAATTTCACGGCGAGGTTCACGAGTTCGTGCACATTCTCGAGGCGCTCGCGTCCCTCTTCCGCGTTGTCTTTGAGCATTTTTCCAATACCGCTTGTTTCCACGACGAAGCGCACTGCCTCGGAGGCGGACAAGGTTGTCGCGGCAGTGTGGATGTCCCGCAAGAGATTTCGGAAGTTTTGGATTTTGGTACGCGTCCCGCTGCCGAGCGACGCTTCGTTATCCGAAAACATTTTTGCGAGCGTCGAGGGACCGATGCCTCGCGGAGGTGTTGCGATAATGCGCGCGATGTCGCTGCGGCTTTGCGGATTGAGCGCGGCGCGCAGGTAGGAGAGCACGTCTTTTACCTCCTTGCGTTCGAAGAATCGCGTGCCGATGACTCGATACGGCACGCCGAGGTGGAGGAACGCTTCTTCGAGCGCGCGTGATTGAAAATTTTCCCGATACAAGACTGCGATCTCCTCGGGAGACGTGTCGCCTTCTATGAGCTCGGAAGCTTTTTGCGCGACAAACCATGCTTCGTCCATCTCGTCGCGTGCGCCGTATAAGGAGAGCGCCCCGCCTGTTTCGTTTTCGGTAAAAAGGTTTTTGGGCATGCGCTTCACGTTTTTCTCGATGACCGCATTCGCGGCCGCGAGTATTGTCCGTGTCGAACGATAGTTTTGTTCGAGTGTCACCACTTTCGTTCCTGGAAAGTGTTTCTCGAACAGCAGAAAGTTTTCTACTGTGGCCCCACGCCACGAATATATGAGCTGGTCTCCATCCGCAACGGCGCAGATATTTCTCCGGCTCCCGGCGAGAAGTCGCACGATCTCCATCTGCAATGTGTTGGTATCTTGATACTCGTCGATCGTGATGTGGATGAAACGTTGCCGAAGCCGCGCGCGCGTGGCGGGCGAGTTTTGCAAGAGCGCAAGTGTCCGCACGAGAAGATCGTCAAAATCAAGGGCGCCTTCTTCTGTGAGTCGCGTTTCGTATTCCTGCCACGCGCGCGCAATCAGATGCTCTCGGAAGTTCTTCGCGCGGTGCTCGTACTCTCCGACAGAGACGGCATTCCCTTTTTCTCGTGAAAGAGCAGAGAGGACGGCACGCGGTAGCATGTCGCTTCCTTGCCCCTCAAGAATCTTTTTTAGAGCGCGGGTTGAATCGTCCCGATCCCAGATGGTGAAGCGCTGTGGTACTCCTGCCTCCGTATGGAACTCACGCAGGATCCGCACGCCAAGCGAATGGAAGGTTGTTACAAGAGGGAAGCCGCGGGCTTTTGGGACGAGCGCGAGCGCGCGTGCCCGCATCTCGCCCGCCGCTTTGTTGGTGAATGTTAGAGCCAGAATCTCGCGGGCGGGAACACCACGCTCGATGAGGCGGGCTATCCTATGGGTGATGGTCTTTGTCTTCCCCGCACCGGCTCCCGCGACGATAAGGAGAGGGCCTTCGAAATGCTCGACCGCCTCTTTTTGTCTTGGATTTAAGCCATTATTATCATTCACCTGTGCACTATAGCATACGATCCGTAAAAACTTGACAAAATCACTATCCCCTTGCGAAATATAGTATGAATTGACGCTGAAGGCTGTTTAAAGGTACAGTAAACCAGGGTGGCACGACCGTTCATTCTTTCTGGCCTATCTCCCCCAAATTTTCTGTTTGGGTGAGGTATAAAGCCAAGATTTGCTGCATATCCTTGCGCCACCTCAAACCGTAGGCTTATTGAAGGCTCTCCTATTAACGCTCCGGCGGGTCTCGCACATCCGCGTCGGGGCCGACATACTACGTTTAAAACCGCACGATCGGCGCATTTTTCGATTGGAAAGGCGGTTTCCCTTATCTCCCTTCTCATACTCGTCGGCACAGTTTTGCCCGCCTCTGCGCGGGCATTCGTTTTGAGCGACTTTTTCGCCTCCCTGCGCGGAGTTGCGGAGGCGGAGGAAGCGAGTCACAGCGGGAACCTGCAGACACTCCCGCTCGCAAAGCCTGCCATGAACGTCGATCCTTCCGCTGGTCGTGGCGGCGGCGATGTCGTGATAGTTGACGGCTCCGCCTTGCTGCCTGAAGAGGGCCCCTCGGGCACAATCGCAGATATCGAAAAACCAAAGAACTCGACGATCAGCATCTATGTCGTGCGTCGTGGCGACACGCTCTCGGGAATTGCGGAGATGTTTAATGTATCCGTAAATACGATTCTGTGGGCAAATGATTTGCCGCGCGCCTCGCGGATCAAGGAGGGACAAGTACTCACCATCTTGCCCGTAACCGGCATCAAGTACATCGTCAAGGAGGGCGACACGCTCGCTCTAATCGCGAAGCGCTATGGCGGCGATGCGGAGGAAATTGCAAGCTATAATGGTATTGATGAAGCGCTTGCAGCGGGCACCGA
>CAYVHJ010000010.1:0-3674 GCA_964451235.1 uncultured Candidatus Saccharibacteria bacterium
TTGCGAAAGGCCCTGTGTCAGACGCCGAGGGCGTTAGCGGTGTGGGAAGATATCACGCCGCTCGCGCGCAATGAGTGGATCTGCTGGGTCATTTCCGGCAAGAAAGCGCAGACGCGCGGTATCCGCATCGAGAAGGCTCTGTCAAAGATGAAAGGCGGCATGCGCCGCCCCTGCTGTTGGGCCGGCTGTATTCATCGTTGACAGAATCTTTGGAGTCAGACCTCAATTCCCGCTCGTCTTTGATACAATCCGGCAATGAGTGGTCTTGATTCCTCTCAGATACCAGATTCCCGCAGTCTGTTAGCTCTCGCACAAGAAAAACTGAAGGCTGACATAGAGGCTTTGAGGACGACAGAAGGTTGGCCGAAACTTTCTCCGCGTCAACAGAAGATCATCGAGCATTCTCTCTACGCTCAGACGAGAGCCGAACGCACCGACGCGCAAGGATATACAGATAGCCAAGACCGGACAGCGGAGTGGTATTGTCACGCTGCAATTTGGAGCCTTGAGCATGAACACTCGCTCACGGTCGAAGCACCAGAATTTGATGATATCGAAGAACCGTTTTACGACGGCGACTACTCCAAACCAAATTCTTTCGATTCTCTTCGGGACGCGATTATAAAAGCTGGATTTCCGTTGGTAGTTCACGTAGCACAAGTCCCTCCACCACTAACCCTCTTGCAGTCTCATACGTTCTTGGCACTGGGCACTGATTCAACGGGGGATGTTGTTGTGTGGGAGAAGGCGGACAAGCGGTTACCTTTCCAGCGTTCAACCCTATCCAAGCTTTACGGGGAATACACGGCAGAGGATCAGAAGGAATACTATTGGGGAATACGACCGCTACGAGGCGGGCACCAAGTTAGTACGTAAGCGTCAGGTCGCCCTCGCCGGAGAAACCGGCAGCGCTGCCACTGCCGTGTATGGGCACCGTCTTCGCCGAGGTGTTTACGCTGCCGGAGAAACTGCCTGACGCGGGCATGACAAATGCGCAACTGCCTTTGCCCGTGCCGCTTATCACTCCGCCACTGTCGCCAGCAAAGGTGCCTTTTATCGTACCGTCGCAATCACCGGAAAAGTTCCCCGTCACAGCACCCCCTTCAAGCGGAAATGTCATGTTCACTGTCACCGAACGCACCTCACCGCCATACTCGCCCGAGATAACGCCGGTCGCGGTGACCGATCCTTCCGGCGCGGGTTCTTCTTCGGGCTCTGTCAACATTCCTACGATGCAGCCGAGCATGTCGTCGCTATCACCACATGCACCGAAGAGGATGAATCCCATGTCGAACATGAAGATAAGAATGATGATAAGAATGATGACAAAGAGGATGCCGAACGCGCTCGATCCTCTCTGCCCCAAAAGATTCGATGTGCTCATATTGGTGAACTAGTAGTAATGAGATTACTCTACCACGCGGCTTATTGATGGTGTACAGTGCTCTTGTGACTACAAACCCTCTCTACAACGCCTTCCTCGCCGCTGGCTACATCGTTCTTGTAGTCACCATTATGACTTCTTTCGTAGATAAAGCCGATGGTCCCGAGCGAGGCATTCTTGTTCCCCTCACCGTGCTTTCTCTCTTCGTGCTCTCAGCGGCAGTGATGGGCTTCATCTTTTTTTACCAGCCGGTACTTCTGTTTCTCGACGGCCAAAAGAAAGAAGCCGTGAATCTGTTCCTAAAAACCGTCGGTGTCTTCGCGGGTATCACCGTGCTTCTTCTTGCAATTCTTTTTGCGACTGCCGCCTGAATCTCCTACTGCGCGGAGAAGACGTCGCCCGCGACGCTTCCGTCCCCGCGCATGACGAGGATATCTTGATGGAGGTCAAATTGTTTGTCGCCGTCGTCGACGTAGATTAAAACTTGGTAGCGCTCTCCGGGTACAGTGGCCCGCAAAAGCGGCACTTCAACGTCGGCATGCACTCCCGGCTCGAAGCGTCCTGCGCCGAGCGTGCGGCCGTCCACATCGCGCACGGCTATCCATCCCATTTGCACAAACGCCGCGGCTTTCACTTTCACGCTCATGCCCGCACCTTGATCAACGACATCGATCGATTCTCTGCTTCCGGCAATCGTCGGCACTTCATCCGAGAGCGGTCCGAGCACAGAAGTGGGATTCACCATAGAGCTTGAAGTCGGCGTCCCCGTATCTTCAATTTCTCCCTCGGTCTCCGTTTCGGATGTGCCTACCGAGATATTTCGGGCGATAAGCCACCATCCGCCAATGAAAATAAGGGCGAGAATAATGGCCGCAACGATGCGATTCGAGGTGTCGTTCAGGTCGATACCGGATTTGGAAGGCATACTATGATTCCCTCGCACATCACTATAGACAAGGAGGGCTGGCTGTCAAAGGTTCTCTCTTTCGGGCAGAAGTTGCCCTAATGCCTCGAAAATTTCTCCTATGGATATCGCTCCCTCGCGCAGGATAACGACGTCGGTTCCACTCACGCCGACAACGGTCGAAGGGGCGCTTGGCGGCAACGCCCCTGCATCAATTGCCAAATCAATATGTTCTGCCGATGCGCCGAGTTGTTCGACGATTGCCTTGATGGTGGATGGTGATATCAGGCCGCTGACATTGGCACTCGTTGTCGTGTAAGGCTTGCCAAACTCGCACGCGAGCGCGATGCAGAACTCATTGTCGGGAATCCGAATTCCTATCGTTTCAATGTCGCGCGCAATTCCCGACTCCAGCCCTTGTTTCTTTTCGACTACGATCGTGAGGGGCCCCGGAAAAAACTCTTTCACGAGGCAACGCGCCGTCTCGTTGAACTCTCCGTACATCTGTGCCATCGCGAGATCGGCAACAATGCAGTGAATCGGTTTGCTCCCGTCGCGCTCCTTGATCGAGTAGAGCTTTGCGATTGCTTCGTCGGAGAGCGCGTCTGCACCGAGGCCGTAGAGCGTGTCTGTTGGGTAGAGAACGACGCCGCCCGCGCGCAAAACCGCCGCCGCGCTCCGCGCGGCGGCCTCTACTCCAACCGCCGAAAGCCGTACTGTTTCCATCCGTTGAATACTACGAAAAAAAGCGCTATTCTGCGAGGCGGCGCGCGGTTAGCTCAATTGGTAGAGCGCGTCTTTGACGTAGACGAGGTAGCAGGTTCGAAACCTGCACCGCGCACAAAACAAACAGGCACGACAAGAGTGTTCTTGGCCGCATCCCTCGACGCGCATACGAGTACCTTGCTCCTCCATGCGGGGTCGTCCGTTACATCTTTCCCGACCCACGCGGGAAGTGATCCCTTTCCCTCCCGCTTTCGAATCCCTGGGGGAGAGAAGCTTCAGGATTCTTGAGCCTTTGTTCATGTACTTGGTAGACCCGCTGCAGAAGCGGCGACTTGCCGACCTCGATCCGTGCCTCCGGTTGTAGGATTTCTCTCATGCCCGCATGATACTCTAACTCTTCGTTCCACAAGCATCCACCGACCTGACGGTTCCCGAGCGGCTACTTTGCCTGAGCCCGCGTCGGCGGATCCTTTTCGTCCTCGACATCTTCATTTTCTCGTTCCTCGAGTTCGTCTACATCCGGTACCTCCTCGTCGGACGACTACACCAATTTGACCACACCCACGTTCCGCTCATCGAGACGCTGGTGGGTTCCGGAGTGGTCCATGTGGTGCCGCCGGTGCAGGAGGATGAGGTCGGCTGGGTCGTTTGCAGAACCAG
>CAYVHJ010000010.1:3684-11010 GCA_964451235.1 uncultured Candidatus Saccharibacteria bacterium
CGTCGGACTCGCTGATGAATCCCCCGGCCTGAATGCTCCACAGCTCCTGATAGAGACCGCCCCGTTCCAACAATTCGCGGTGCGCTCCCTCTGCGATAACGCGTCCCTTGTCCATGACGACGATTCGATCCATCTTCATGATGGTCGAGAGCCGGTGCGCGATGACGACGACAGTCTTACCCCTAAGCCCTCCGGGCCGGGCGATCAGCGAAGCTGGCGTAGCCCGCATCAAAACCTCGAGCGCGTCCTGTATGAGCGCCTCGGACCGGGAATCCAAGCTCGAGGTCGCTTCGTCAAGAATAAGTATCGGAGCGTTCTTTAGGATGGCACGCGCGATCGCCACTCGCTGGCGCTCTCCGCCCGAGAGCTTGATACCGCGCTCGCCGACATGGGTGCCATATCCGAGAGGTAACGCGGAAATAAACTCATGACAGTGAGCTTTCTTTGCCGCTTCGACGACCTCTTCCTCGCTCGCATCACGGCGCCCGTACCGGATGTTCTCCATGAGCGTGCGATGGAAGAGTATGGGCTCCTGCGGCACGAACGATATGGCGCTGCGCAAACTGTCCTGCGTCACATCTCTAATGCTCTGCCCGTCGATTGCGATAGTGCCTTCTTTAATATCGAACATGCGCAAGAGAAGCTTCGTGACCGTCGATTTCCCGGCGCCGGAGGTGCCCACGAGTGCGATCCGCTCGCCGCCACGCACGCTCAAATTGAAATCCGAAAGCACAGGCTGGGTCGCGCCGAATGAGAAGTTCACGTGATTAAAAGCTATTGCACCCGATGAAACGACGAGCGGGCGTGCATTCGGCATGTCGGACACCCGATGAGGTTCTCCGAGAATGTATGCCATCTCGCTTGAGTCGGCGAACGCGTCGAAGAACCGCCGCAGTTCGCGATTGATGCTAATGAGCCGGTCGAATGTCGTGAGAAGGTATGCCTGGATGAGAACAAAATCGCCCACGGTGAGTAATCCTTTGCTCCAATAGATCGTCGCGCCCCACAAAAGCCCGATCTCGATCGCAATCATGAAAAGGCCGATTCCCGACCAGATTGCGTTGTCCGCGATCCAGGAGCGCAGCGTCGCCTTGCGCCAGGCTTCAACGACAGCATTGAAAAGGCCAAGCTCGAAACGCTTGCCGGAGAAAAGCATGATGGTCGCGTGATTGGAGATGGAATCCGCGAGCGCGGCGGTCACCCGCGTATCCGCCTCTGCGCGCGCGGCGCGCACCGGCTGGCGCAGTCTCGCGACGTAGAGCTGGAAGACGAAGAAGATGACGGCCCACACGCCGAGCGCCACGCCGAGCGCGTGATTGCGGATGAATAGGACGGTTACAGCCCCAACAACGAAAAGGAATGTCGGGAAAAATTGCAGCATGATGGCGTCGAACATGATCTCGAACGCGCGGGCGAATTTGCTTACCCGGTGCGTGAGAGAGCCCGCGAAGCGAGAAATGAAAAAGTCGTATGAATGCCCCATCAAGTACTCGAACGTGCTCGAAAAGAGATCCGTCATCACCCGCGATTCAAGAAATATCGTGCTCCACTCCTGAATGCGGCGTATTGCCCAGCTCGCGAGATATATGACGGCGATGATGGCAACAGGACCCAAGAGCTTCGGGACGATCCCCTCGTCGGGCGTGCTGGATGCAAGGATGTTGAAGAATTGCCTCAAATACCATGGCGCAGCAAGGTCCGCGATCTGGATGCCGATAGCACCGAGTGCGACTAGCGCAAGAGAAAAAGGATATTTCCGAACATGCCGGAAATAGATCCGAAACACTTCTCCGCCCGTGGCATATTGTTTTTTGGAGGAGTTAGGCATAATCACTCCTACTCTAGCGCAATACAATACTGCGGGCTATTCTCATGCATATGCGCATACTTGGCATAGAAACCTCGGCAGACGACCCCAGTACCACATCACCTATGGCGATGGCTACGGGGCGGGATGTGCAAAATCGACAATTCGTGTTCCACTCCTGCGTCGTATGAAAATATTGGGCATCGAAACTTCAGCGGACGATACCGGTGTTGCGCTCATCGAAGCAGAAGGAGAGGGAAAAGGTTTTCGGTTCAAGGTGCTGGGGAATAAGGTCGCGACGCAAACGATCCACAAAGAATACGGTGGCATCTTCCCCGCGATGGCAAAGCGCGAGCACGCAAAAAACTTGCCTATCCTCTTCAATCGAATATTAGGGGTTTACGAAACCACTAATATCGATGTCATCGCTGTTACCGTCGGCCCAGGCCTTGAGCCGTGTTTATGGACCGGCATTACCTTCGCGCAAGAGCTTTCGGAGAAGTGGGGTGTCCCCGTCGTTCCGGTCAACCACATGGAAGGGCACATCCTTATTTCAATGATGGAAAAAAGTCGGCTCGCGCAATTCGAGTTCCCGGCTCTTGCGCTTCTCGTTTCCGGCGGGCATACCGAGCTCATTTTAATGAAGGAAATCGGTACATACCAATACATCGGGCGCACGCGCGACGATGCCGTGGGCGAGGCATTTGACAAAGTCGCACGGCACCTCGGCCTTACCTACCCCGGCGGACCATACATTTCGCGACTCGCCAACGATGCCCGATGCAATGAGGCGTCGCCTCATTGCATTCGCCTGCCGAGGCCGATGATGCATGAAGACAATTTTGATTTTTCATTTGCCGGTCTGAAGACAGCTGTCCTCCGATTGGTTGAAAAACATCAGCCGCTCTCCGAAGAAATGAAAAAGACAATCGCGCGAGAATTTGAAGACGCCGCGACAGACGTGCTCGTCTACAAAACGCTTCGCGCTGTAGAAGAATTCGGTGCGAGCACGGTCATCATGGGCGGCGGCGTCTCTGCCAACAAACACATCAGAAATGAACTGAATCAAAAACTGAGAGCTGTCGGCTGTCAGCTATTAGTATGTCCTCCCGAACTCTCGACCGACAACGGTCTCATGATCGCCCTCGCCGGCCACTTCCACGCCGCTCGCGGTGAATTCGCCGATCCCTCCGCGCTCAAGGCAAACGGTAACCTCACGCTCGAGGCCACATGTTAGAACGGCCCGGCACCGTACATCACGGCTCCCGCAAATACCATCGTGTTCACAAAAAGCCACAGACAATACGTCACGACGATGGGGCGCTCGCGATGGACGATTCCATAAATGATCCATGGAATATCGAGGAGTGCCCATGTGCCCCACGAAATAACTGAGACTCCTGTTGCGTCCTGAAGAACGTAGATCTTTAAAATCTGCGGGATCGAGGTCAAGGGACCAATGATCCCGACGGCAAGAACGACCCTGTCGAGCAACCGCTTCCATGCCGTCCGCGCTGGGAACGGTTCAAGATCCCCGAACATTCTCTTGCGAAGATGAAGGTGATAAAGTCCTTTCATTCATCCTAGTATAGCCCGAATAATACCGAAAAAAACGAAGCGTTGTGCTACTATTCCGGAATGGAGCCCTCGAAAGCCCCCGAGATTTTCCTTAAACCCTACAATCCCGGAGAGCAAGAACACAAGGTACTCGACCTTTGGGAAAAAAGCGGATATGCAAACCCTGATGTGTGCGTCGAAAAAGGAGTGACGAGACCGGACGCAGAAACTTATTCCATCGTCCTGCCACCACCGAATGTAACGGGAACGTTGCATATGGGCCACGCGGCGATGCTCGCGATCGAAGACATCTTGATACGCTATCACCGAATGCACGGATATCGGACGCTCTGGCTTCCCGGAACCGACTCCGCTGCGATCGCAACGCAATCGAAAGTCGAGACTGATATCTACAAAAAAGAGAAGAAAACGCGGCACGATCTCGGTCGAGAAGAACTTCTCCGCCGCATCAACGCGTTCACCGAAGAAAGCAAAGCGACCATCATCAACCAAACGAAGAAGATGGGCAGTAGTTTGGATTGGAGCCGCTACGCATACACGATGGACGAGAAGCGCTATGCGGCGGTGATGGAAGCTTTCGTGCGTATGTATGACGCAGGCCTCATCTATCGCGGCGACCGAATCGTGAACTGGGACCCGAAGTCGCAAACGACCGTTTCCGACGATGAGATAGAGTACGTGGAACAGACCGATCCCTTTTACTATTTTCAGTATGGCTCTTTCGTCATCGGCACGGTGCGCCCGGAGACAAAGTTTGGCGATAAGTATGTCGTGATGCATCCCGATGATGAACGGTACAAAGAATACAGGCACGGACAAACGATAAATCTTGAATGGATCAACGGGCCGATAACCGCAACAATCATAAAAGACGAAGGTGTCGACATGTCGTTCGGCTCGGGCGCCATGACGATTACACCCGCACATGACGCACACGACTTTGAGCTCGCGCAAAAGCACAAGCTCGACATCGAGCAGATCATCGACGAGCACGGCATTCTCCTTCCCATCGCGGAAGAGTTTGCGGGGACTCACATCAAAAAAGCTCGCTCGCTCATCGTCGAGAAATTGCAGAAGAAAGGGCTCGTGGTGAAGGTAGACGAGAAGTATGTGCACAACGTCGCGACAAACTACCGCGGCGGAGGCGTGATCGAGCCGCAGATAAAGCGACAGTGGTTCATCGCCGTCAACAAAGCCGTGAAATTCACCGACGGAAAAACACAGACGCTGAAAGAGCGTATGCACGAGACGGTCGAATCCGGCGCGATCAGAATTATGCCCGAGCGTTTCGAGAAAACTTACTACCACTGGATAGATAATCTCCGCGATTGGTGTATCTCGAGACAGATTTGGTTCGGGCATCGAATTCCGGCGTGGTTTAAGGGAGACGAAGTCAAGGTGCAAATGGATTCCCCCGGCTCTGGATGGCAACAGGATCCGGACACATTGGATACATGGTTTTCGTCGGGCTTGTGGACATTCTCGACACTCGGCTGGCCCTACTTCGCGCAAAGCGCTACGAAGGGCAAGCTCGGACCAGAAAACGATCTCGCGAATTATCATCCTACTGCCGTGCTCGAAACGGGCTACGACATTCTTTTCTTCTGGGTTGCGCGCATGATTCTCATGAGCACGTTTCTCCTCGGCGACATTCCCTTCCGCAATGTGTACCTCCACGGCCTCGTGCGCGACGCGAAAGGACGCAAGATGTCGAAGAGCTTAGGCAACATCATCGATCCATTGGACATGGTGAACAAATACGGAGCTGATGCGACGCGACTGTCTCTCGTGATCGGCGCACAGCCGGGAAATGACATGAAGCTTTCAGAGGATCGAGTTCGCGGCTACAAACACTTTGCAAACAAGCTCTGGAACATCGCACGCTTCGTGCTCGAGAATCAGGGCTCCAAAGGTCCGACCTTGGGAATTCAAAAAGGTCGGACCTTGAATTCGGAAGATGAGAAGCTCGTCGCAGAAGCCGAAGAGGTTGCAAAAAACGTTTCCGAACACATCGACAAGTTCCGTCTCGACCTTGCGGCTGACACTATCTATCACTACGTGTGGGACCGCTTCGCGGCGGAAATTCTCGAGGAGTCGAAGCCGCTTCTCAAGGGTTATCCTTTGACGAAGGGTAACCCTTTGGACCCCGATATCGCTTCCCGCCGCGCTACGCTCTACAAAATCCTGCTGATATCATTGAGGCTTCTTCATCCCTTCATGCCCTTTGTGACCGAGGCCATCTGGAAAGAGCTTCCACAGAAAGACTCTGAACTCCTCATGGTCGCGCGTTGGCCAAGCTACAATATCCAGAATGGCTGAACTCTTCTCCGTCCTTGCTGCGCTTGCTGGCGGAACGTTCCCTGCACTTGCGTGGCTGTGGTTCTGGCGGCGGGAAGATACGCCGCACCCGGAGCCACGGCGCTTGATCGCGCTTGCCTTCTTTGCCGGTATGGTCACGGTCGCTGTCGTGATTCCCATCCAGAAGTTCGTTGCGACCTTCCTTATCTCACAAGCGGCCATCTTCACCGCATGGTCGGCAATCGAAGAAGTGATGAAATATCTTGCAGCGCACGCCACGGTCCTTTGGCGACGCGACGACGATGAGCCGATTGATCCCGTGATTTACATGGTCACCGTCGCGCTCGGCTTCGCCGCCCTTGAAAATGCACTTTTTCTCCTCTCTCCGCTCTCGGGCGAAACGCTCGTGCAGACTATCCTCACGGGGAATCTCCGCTTCGTCGGCGCGACCCTTCTTCATGTACTTTCATCAGCAGTGGTTGGCGTCGCGCTCGCGCTCTCTTTCTACAAACCAAAACGTACGAAGCGACTCTATGCATTCGCCGGAGTTATCCTCGCGATCGCTTTGCACTCGCTCTTCAACCTCCTTATACTGAACACGGCGGAAGAACACATCCTGCGTACATTCGGGCTCGTGTGGCTCGGACTCGTAGCGCTTCTCGCCGTGCTAGAATACATAAAAAGAATTCATCCGGTACTCAAAAGCAAATTTTCACAACGACCATGGTAAAAGGCTTTTTATCCAAACTTACGGGCTCGGGCGACGAATACGATAACTTCTTCGATGATCCGAAGGCGACACGCGCTGTTTTCGAGGGCGAAGGCGGGGAACGACATGCGCGTCTTGCACCGCAAGAGGCCGGCCACGATGATGAGCCCGCGGGGGAACTCGCCGTCGACGTCTACCAGACGCCTGATGCCATCGTCGTGAAAGCGCTTATTGCAGGAGTGCATCCGAATTCCGTCGACATATCGCTCACGCGAGAAATGCTGACTATCAGCGGCACGCGCACGGACGAGCGCGAGGTGGATGAAGAACACTACTTTCAGCGCGAACTCTACTGGGGCTCCTTCTCGCGTACCATCCTCCTCCCAGAGGAAGTCGACGTCGATCTCGCCGAAGCAAGCGAACGTCACGGCGTACTCATGATCCGCCTTCCGAAAATCAACAAGAAGCGGCAAGCGAAGTTGAAGGTACGCAGCCGATAGGCTATACTCTACCGATCATGCCCGACACGCAGAGCGTTTT
The DNA here is from genome assembly GCA_964451235.1 of uncultured Candidatus Saccharibacteria bacterium. Taxonomy (GTDB): domain Bacteria; phylum Patescibacteriota; class Minisyncoccia; order Phycocordibacterales; family UBA2100; genus UBA10103. The sequence continues at coordinate 10,617 of CAYVHJ010000010.1, forward strand.
TCAAAGGTATCTGGTCCCGATCGCAATCGTAGTTGCAGGCGCACTTATCGCAGGGGCAGTGTACTTCTCAAACAGCGGAGGCTCCGGCCCGCAGGGTGGCGGGCTTCCGTCCGTCAACGTCAAGGACGTCAACATTCAGGCGGATGATCCTGTCATCGGCGACAAAAATGCGAAGGTCACTCTTGCCTATTGGTTCGACTACCAATGCCCATTCTGCAAAGCGGTAGACGTCGGCGGCATCCCGCAGATCCCTATCGAGCCGGCACTCCCCGTGCTCGTAAAAGACTATGTCGAGGCCGGCAAACTCAAGATTGTTTTCAAGGACTATGCATTTCTTGGCGAGGATTCGACGACCGCGGCTCTCTACAAGCACGCGGTGTGGGATCTCTATCCG
>CAYVHJ010000011.1:0-2338 GCA_964451235.1 uncultured Candidatus Saccharibacteria bacterium
TTTGTAAAAAGACGCATACTGACAATTATATATCAGCGAGTCTGCGGCGCTGCTCTATACTGAACCACGTTTTGTGGATAACTTGTGGCCAAAGAAAGCCCCAAATAAGACTACATGGGGGGGGCCTTGTTCGATTCACGAGTTACCGCGGCACAATACGCTCCCAGCGGGTGGGAGTCAATCGTTTTGACGCCAGTTCTGCGCCAATCTTTCATCGCTTCACGCAATCCTTAAAGAAATGATGAGCGAAAATAGATTTCAAAACAAAAACACTCATTGCGCAAGTACATACATGCTCCAGCGCTTCGCGCCCATTTTCTTTACGCGGCCGCGCGCAACAAGAATCTTCAGTTCGCGCTGAATCATCTTCTCGCTGTACTCCGGAAGATTCGCCGAGATGTCCTTTATTCCCAGCTGGCCGTGTGAACCAAGAACACCAATAATTTCCTCCGCACGGCCGCGTGTTGGAGCCTCTCTATTGGACACCATGTCACTTTTCTGCAAGATGTCCTTTACAGGGGGTGTCCGTTTCTTCTTTGTTGTGTCCGATATTGCGGCGGAGATATGCGCCGTACCGAGAGCAAAATCCTCTTTATTGAGGGATGCACTTTCAGAAAATCCCGTCCGCTGCGATGTTGTAAGAAAGACCCCAAGCTCATCTAAAGCCGCAACCAATACATCCGCATTCTGCACGGACACGCGACCCGACACCGCAAGTATGCGAATCAGTGATATGAGTTTGCGAATAAGACCCTCGGCATTCTTGAGCGATTGCGATTCGGAGCCACGCATCTCATCCCGCAGTTTAAGGATCGAGGAGAGCAACCCAATTGCCGCGCTGCGGGCTGCAGCTCGTACCGGTTCATCGCCAGAAATATGGTTGGTAATGAGATGAATCGCGGCAGCGATTCTCTCCGCGCGTCGGTAGGCGCGATCGCCAGAGACGTTCTGGCCAAAAGCATCTGTCCGTATTGTTGTACTATCGAGGAACCGAGAAATGTGATCCTTCTTCGCCACGTCCTTTATATCATCCATCGTGTGGCCATACGTGTCCTTAATGTCCAATACACGCGGCGTATCGGATTATATAGAGGACAAGAGCAGATGCAACGACGAAAGCAAGAGGAAAAAGCGCGCCGTCAAAAACACGTCGGGAAACCTTGCAAAAGTGGAATGCTATGATAGTGCCATGAAAGAAAAACGTCGAAATGGCAAGAACAAACGGAATGATGAGGAGCGGGATGCGGATGCTGTACGGCGGATGAGTCCAGAGGTGGTGAGAGGTGTTTCTGCAATCTTCCTTGCGGCCATTGCCGGATTCCTCGTCCTTGCAAGCTCCGACAAGGGAGGCGCTGTGGGAGGAGCCATGTACGAATGGCTCTCCTCTCTTTTGGGGATCGGCTATCTGCTCCTGCCGCTTTCACTTGTGCTCCTATCAATCGCCATACTGCGCTCATTCGAGAGGCACTTCGGCATCGTACAGCTCGGTAGCATGGTTGTATTTCTTCTTGCGGCGCTTGGACTCGTGAACATAGCACTCCCAAGCCGCGGCGGCGCCATTGGCACCGCCATCGTGAGCCCACTGACGACTGCGATCGACACCCCTGCCACCATTATTTTTCTGACAACTTTTATTGTTGCAGCTCTGATCGTTGCCTTCAATATTCATCTCGGGGCACTTGTTTCTGCAATACGCGACCGCCTGCGCCGCACTCCTAGAGATGAGCTTGCAGACAATGTCTCGGTCGTGGGACTCCACCCGGAAGAACAAGAAACAGAAGCTGAAGTGGGACTCGCGCAGGGAGCCGCGCCTGCAATGAAGGTGCCGGAAGTGGACGAAGAGAAGAAGGGAGCGATCGCGCGGTTCTTCGAACAAAAATCCGAGGACACTGAAGGCCTCGCCCGCGGGGCTATAGCCGAGGGGTTCCCTATTATTGCTGCGACGGGTTCAACGTACACTCCCCCGCCGATTTCGATTCTCGCCAAAAACCGCGGGAGGCCCGAGGTCGGTGACGTGAAAGCGAACATGAATATCATCAAACGGACGCTGCAGAATTTCGGCATCATGGTCGAGATGGACGAGGCATCGATCGGCCCGACCGTCACGCGCTATGCGATGAAGCCCGCCGAGGGCGTGCGACTTTCGAAGATCGTCGCACTCCAGAGTAACCTCGAGCTTGCACTCGCCGCCGCTCCCGTGCGCATCGAGGCGCCGATTCCGGGAAAATCGCTCGTCGGGATAGAGGTGCCCAACATCGCGAGAACGACGCTGGGTCTCGCGCCGCTTATTTCAGACGATGCATTTGCAAGTTCCGATAAACCACTGCTTCTTTCTCTC
>CAYVHJ010000011.1:2398-10728 GCA_964451235.1 uncultured Candidatus Saccharibacteria bacterium
ATCATGGCCGACCCGACGCGGGTGGAACTGACGCTCTACACCTCCATCCCCCACCCCCTCACGCCCGTCATCACCGACGCGAAGAAGGCGATCCTCGCCATCAAGTGGCTCGCCAAAGAAATGGAACGACGCTACAACATCCTCGAAACGGAATCGGTCCGCGATATCAGCTCCTACCACGAGAACATTGTCGCGCCTGCCATCGGCAAAGACATCTCGGAAGAAGAAAAGATGCCTGAAGCGATGCCTTATATCGTCGTCGTTATCGATGAACTCGCCGACATCATGGCCACGTACCCCCGCGAACTTGAAGCTGGCATCGTGCGGCTCGCACAGATGAGCCGCGCCGTCGGCATCCATCTGATACTCTCGACCCAGCGGCCGAGCGTGAAAGTCATCACCGGCCTCATCAAGGCCAACATCCCCGCGCGCGTCGCCTTTCAGGTCGCCTCGCAAATCGACTCCCGTACAATCCTCGACACGGGAGGCGCGGAAAAACTTCTCGGCGCGGGCGACATGCTCTTTCTCTCGGGCGAGATGAGCAAACCGCGGCGCATTCAGGCACCGCTGATTTCCGAAAGTGAAGTGAAAAAGGTCGTTCAGTGGATCGCGCGCGAAAGTGGGGAGCAGATTCCGAGCGAAATCGACTTTAGCGAAAAAACAGGAAGCGGCACCGATGCCATCTTCTCGTCCATGACTAAAGACGAGGACGATGATGACGAGCTCTACCCCGAGGCAAAGCGAACAGTTATCGAAGCCGGCAAAGCCTCGACATCATACCTCCAGCGCAAACTTGGGCTAGGCTATGCGCGCGCCGCGCGACTCATGGATCTTCTGGAAGAGCGCGGCGTGATAGGCCCCGCGGATGGCGCGAAGCCGCGCGAGGTCATCGGAGCGGGAAATGCCAACGAGCTTGCGCAAGAACCCGAGGAAGAGGCTGAAAGAGTATGACAGGCAAGCGGTCAGCTTTCAGGTGTCGGCTTTCAGGAAAATCTCAACGCATTTCTTGCCGGCCGCTGAAAGCTGAAAGCTGAAAGCTGCTCTTATGTTGCCCTACCACGACAGCCGCCTCACCCGAATCATTCTCATCGTCTTTTTTCTATCTCTTGCCGGATACGCATACTACGAAGTGCGCGGGCTCCTCTCGGGCCCCGTGATTGAGATTGATAACCGGGTCATGGAGGTATCAGAACAATTCATTACCATAGAGGGAAAGGCAGAGCGTATCGCAACACTTTCCATGAACGGCAAAACGATACCAGTCACTGAAGACGGGACGTTTTCCGAAGGGTACGTTCTCGCAGAGGGGTACAACCGTATTGTCCTCGAAGCACGCGACCGCTACGGAAACGCGACGGAGCGCGAGATAGAAATCGTCTACACTCCTTCGACGGGTTCGATAGACTCACCGCAAGCAAGTTCAGGGCAAGCGCCGACCTCTTCGCCGCCTGCGATAGCACCGTAGGAGCAATCCTGTATACTCTAGACCATGTCCCTCAAAAAAAAGGAAAAGGCTCCTTCCAAAACAATCGGCACGGACACGAAAGACATCGACCGCGCGATATCAGAGATCAAAACCAAGTTCGGTGACGACGCTATTATGAAGCTCGGCGAGGCGCCGAAGGTGGATGTAAACGCCATCCCGACCGGCTCGATCGGCGTCGACTGGGCGCTTGGGATCGGCGGACTCCCCCGCGGGCGCATCATTGAGATCTTCGGTCCCGAATCGTCCGGTAAAACGACGTTGTCGCTCCATGTTGTCGCAGAAGCGCAAAAAAAAGGCGGTGTGTGTGCCGTAGTTGACGCGGAGCACGCGCTCGATCCGGAGTACGCGAAGAAGCTCGGCGTGAACATCGAGCAGCTTCTCGTTTCCCAACCCGACACAGGAGAGCAGGCACTCGAAATCGTCGAGTCGCTGGTGCGGAGCGGGAAAATTGACGTCATCGTCATCGATTCTGTTGCAGCGCACACGCCCAAGGACGAGATCGAGGACGACATGGGCGCGCAACACGTCGGAAATCATGCGCGACTCATGTCCCAGGCTTTGAGAAAACTGACTGCGATCGTCGCGAGAACGAAGACCATCGTGATTTTCATCAACCAGATCCGCATGCAGATCGGCGTGATGTTCGGGAATCCCGAGACGACGCCGGGCGGGAAGGCCCTGAAATTCTACACGTCGGTCCGCATCGACATTCGCCGCATCGCACAGATAAAGAAAGGCGATGAAGTGATGGGCGGCAGGCACCGCGTGAAGATCGTCAAGAACAAGGTCGCCGCGCCGTTCCGTCAGACGGAATTCGACATGCTCTACGGCGAGGGCATTTCAAAAGAAGGAGAAGCCCTTGCCTTGGGTGAAAAGTACGGCATCGTCGAGAAATCCTCGGGCGGCGCGTACTCGTATGGAGAACACAAGCTCGGTCGCGGCTACGACGCCGCGCGCACGTTCCTTCGAGAGAACAAACCCATCTTGAACCAGCTCCTGAAAGAGATCCGGCAGGTGCTCCAAACCGGCGGAACAGCAAAGAAGACCGGAATAAATGAGGAGGGATGAAAATCAGTACGTCGACGACGTACGGCGTTCGACTTTGAATATCAAGACTATACGGGAGTGGGAATATACCTCGTACTTGATGCGGTACGAACCGACACGACGACGCCAGGTATTCTCGCCACCAAGCTTGTCCACATCTCCTTGATAGGGATCAGAGCACATCGCATCGATCGCACCTTCGATGCGCTGGCCATCCTTGCGCGGAATCTTCCGCAAGACCTTACGTACGGCGTGCGCGACGACGATCTGCCAGTTCCCGTTTGACATCTTCCCACGGTATCACCTTCCCTTCCGCAAACGCCTTCCGCGCGCGCGCGAGGGCCCGCTTATCGGCCGCAGTCATCGGCACTTCCGGAATGAGCCGCGCTTTGAGCGACTCGTATTCCTTGCGTGGAATGACGACGAGATCGTCTGTACCGCCAGAAACCCTTTTTGGAATCGTTATTACGTTCATGCAGAGAGTGTAGCATGGTTCAAACTATTGTGCATTTTGCGCATGTATGTATTATGGCGCTAGTTGTGTTCACCCCGCCACAGTGGGGAGATGTTATCCGCAACTTTGTCACAAGACTCATCAGAGATGAGCACGACACGCCCTACACCGGGAAACAAGAAAAGAAAAAAGAAAAACGGTCCTAAAAAGTTCTGGCTCTTGGGCCGAGAGGAAGTCAATACCGCGCACTTCGATGTAACTCCCGAAGGGACGCTTTTGGTGCGCGAGGGAAACTACCAGTACAACATCTATGACATCATCAAGAAACACGGAACGCCGACAGAGATTTTCTTTCCGACCATCGTCGAGAACCGCGTCCGCGATCTTATCGAGACCTTCAACGCCTACATCAAGGTCACCGGCTACAGGGGCCGCTTCTACTACCACTACCCGATGAAAGTCAACCAGAACCGTGAATTCGTCCTTCCCGCTGTCGCGGAGGGTGCCAATCTCGAAATCGCTTCCGCGAATGAACTCTTCCTCGTAAAGCGGATGATCGAACAAGACAAATTCAACGAGAAGATCCGCGTCATCTGCAACGGCCCCAAGACGGAGCGGTACATAGAGCTCATCGAAGAGCTGCGCGGAAAGGGCCTTATCGTGATTCCCATCATCGAAGATCGGGTCGAGCTCGAACGCATGCAAAAATTCAAAGGAGAAGTGGGCATCCGCGTAGACTTGAACCTCAAGGTCATGAGCCACTGGGATAAGCGTTTCAACCGCTATGGCTTCACCGAAGAGGAGCTGCTTGCTCTGGGCAAAATCCGCAACCTCGCAGTTTTGCATTACCATATCTCGAGCCAGATCGAACGCGTCGACGGCTTGGTGCAGCCGCTGAAGCGCGCCATCGCGCTCTACGCGAAAATGCGCGAGAAGAATCCGCAGCTCGACACCATCGACATCGGCGGGGGCGCGGGCGTTCCCTACGACAAACGCAGGCGCTTTTATACGGGAAAGAGCATCGTGAGCCAGCTCGTAAAAACTGCCAAGAAGCAATGCGACCGCCTCGGCGTGCGGCATCCGAATTTGATCGCCGAGTGGGGCCGCTACGTTGTCGCTCCCGCGCAAATCACACTCTACAAAGTCATTTCCGAAAAACAAGCATACAACAAAGGCGGCAACAGCTGGTACGTGATTGACGGCAGCTTTATGAATGATCTCCTCGACACGTGGGCAATCAAACAAAAGTGGCACGTGGTGCCCGTCAATCAGATGCGCGACAAGAAGCTGCAGCGTGTCTGGATAGCCGGTTCCTCCTGTGACAGCGACGACAAGTACACTGCCGGCGGTTCGTACGTTCTCCTCCCACGGCTCGCGGATTCCGGCGAGCTCTACATCGCATTTCTCGATACGGGAGCCTACCAAGACTCCCTCGCCTCGCACCACTGCCTCCTCTCTTCGCCGCTGAAATTGACGGCCCAAAACGGCGAGATCAAGGTTGTCCGCAAACGCGAAACATCCGAAGAGGTTGGCAAGCAGTTCGGGTGGTAGCGCTATGAACTTAACCTTCGGGGATTTCCCGAAACAGTATCGAGATCCGAAGAAAGCAAAAATTGCGATTCTTCCCGTCCCCTACGACGGCACGTCGACATATGGAAAAGGGGCCGACAAAGGACCCGCAGCTCTGCTCACGGCTTCATACCAACTTGAAAATTACGATATTGAAACGAAGACCGAAGTCTACAAACACGGCATCTACGTTGAAAAGCCGGTAACGGAGAAATCATCGCCCGAAAGAATGGTCGCTGCCGTCGAAGAGAAGGTTGCCAAGATCATCGGTAAGAAGAAATTCTGCGTCATACTCGGCGGGGAGCATTCCATAACGCCGGGCGCGGTGCGCGCACATGCGAAAAAGTACAGAGACCTCACGGTGCTTCAGCTCGATGCGCACACCGATATGCGCGACGAGTATCACGGCTCGAAGAATAATCACGCATGCGCAATGACACACGTTAAAGAATGGAAGCCCGTGCAGGTGGGCATTCGCAGTCTTGATATTAGTGAGATGAAGAACATCGACATGAATCGTATTTTCTTTGCGAAGGACATTCACGATACTGATCAATGGATGCAAAAAGCGATCGCAAAACTTTCGAAGCATGTCTATGTGACCATCGATCTCGACGTGTTCGATCCCTCAATACTCCCCTCGACGGGGACACCGGAGCCGGGCGGCCTCGACTGGTATCGCGTCATGAGCTTTCTGCGAAAGGTTGCAGCGGCACGAAATGTCGTCGGCTTCGACGTCGTTGAGCTTCTGCCTCGCAAAGAAGCTCCGACTTCCGATTTTCTCGCAGCGAAGCTGGTCTATACTTTACTTAGTTACAAGTTCGCGAATAATTGAACGTATGTCGACAGTCCTGATAATCGGTGCATGGGGGGTGGGGGGTGTGACGGCGCACAAGTGCGCGATGAATTCCGACGTGTTCACGAAGATACATCTCGCCTCCCGGACAATCGAGAAACCGAACGCGATCAAGAAAGACATCAAGAAGCGCTGGAAGATCAACATCCATACGCATGTTGTTGATGCCGACAAACCCAAAGAAGTGGCAGCTCTCATCAGGAAGACAAAACCCGATGTCGTTGTGAATGTCGCGCTTCCCTACCAGGACCTTTCGATCATGGATGCGTGCCTTGCGACAGGCGTACACTATATCGACACCGCGAATTACGAGCCGAAAGATGAGGCGCACTTCGAGTATAGCTGGCAGTGGAAGTACCACGACCGGTTTAAAAAGAAGGGCATCATGGCAATTTTAGGTGCTGGTTTCGATCCTGGTGTTACGAACGCCTACTGCGCATATATACTCAAGAAATACTTCGACAAGATCCGCTTTGTCGACATCTTGGATGCAAACGCCGGAAGCCACGACAAATCATTTGCGACGAACTTCAACCCGGAAATCAACATTCGAGAGGTGACGCAGGTCGTGAAGCACTGGCGCAAGGGAAAGTGGATCAAAACGCCGCCGGTCATGAACAAAGGAAGCGTACATTTCACTTTCAAATATCCAGTCGCGGGGCCGCGCGAGAGTTACCTCCTCTTCCACGAGGAGATGGAATCGCTCGTAAAAAATCTCCCCGGCTTGGAGCGCATGCGCTTTTGGATGACCTTCTCCAAGAACTATCTCACACACCTACGCGTTATGGAAAACATCGGCATCACGCGCATCGATTCCGTAGACTACGAAGGAAAGAACATCGTGCCGATACAATTCCTCAAGAAGCTTCTTCCCGATCCGGCTTCGCTTGCGACAAAGTATATAGGGAAGACTGTCATTGGTTGCATTGTAACAGGCGTGAAAGGCAAAAAGGAGAGTACGAAATATATATACAACGTCTGCGACCATGCGAAGTGCTTCAAGGAGGTCGGCTCGCAAGCGGTCTCGTACACTGCGGGAGTGCCACCGGTCATTGCCGCCATGATGGTCCTGAAGGGAATCTGGAAAGGCGCCGGCGTCTTCAACGTGGAAGAACTCGAGCCCGAACCGTTCCTTAAAGCGCTTGCGAAGAACGGTTTGCCATTCAAAGTCGTGAGCCACAAGCCGCTTCCGGCACGACTGGGCACAATCTAATGAAACGTCCGGATTCGACGCTTGATGTTGCAAAGATCACAACCCCTGCGTTTGTGATTGAAGAAGATCTGCTTCGATACAATCTCCGCGTACTGAAACATGTCGCTGACAAGAGCGGTGCAACCGTCTTGCATGCGCTGAAGGCATGGGCCACGTGGCCGCTCTTTCCCATCGTCAAAGAATATCTGGACGGCACCGAGGTGAGCTCACTCAACGAAGCGCAGCTGGGGCGGGAGGAATTCGGGCACGAGGTGCACATGTATGCGCCCGCGTATAAGCCTTCGGAGTTCGATGCCGTGCTCAAGAATTGCAGCCACATAATTTTCAACTCATTTGGTCAATGGAAGCAATTTAAGAACAGGATACAAAAGTCGAAAAAAGAAATATCGATTGGCCTTCGAATCAATCCAGAAATCGAGAGTGATGAGAGGCACGCCGTATGGAATCCATGCGCGCCGGATTCCCGCCTCGGCATTCGCATCCATGAGTTTGAGCAGGAGCTGAAGAGAAATCCGCGCGCGCTTGAGGGCATCGATGGATTTCATTTTCACATCTTCTTCGAGCGCGACCTTCGCGACTTAAAAAATGCGCTTCCAAAGATCGAGAAACGCTTTGGACGATATTTTCAAGGGGTGAAATGGATCAACCTCGGCGGCGGTCAAAAAATTACTGATAATGGCTACGATGTTGAGGGGCTCATCAAACTCATCAAAAACTTCAAGAAGAAGCACCGCGTTGAAGTGCACCTCGAGCCGGGAGCTGCAATCGTCTGGCACGCTGGAACCCTTGTCGCATCGGTTTTAGACATCATCGAACGCGCGGATGTACCGTACAAAGTGGCGATCCTCGACATTTCATTCGAAGCGCATCTCACAGATTTCATCTTGTCTCCGGTGCTCGAACTCCGGGTCCGTGATGCAGAAAAGAAGGCGCAATTCAAGCACGCATACAAATTCGGCGGTGGCACGTGCCTCGCGGGTGACAAGATCGACCGTATCTACACATTCAAGAAACCGCTCAAAGTCGGCGACAACGTCGTCTTCGAAGATGCGATCCAATACACGCTCGTAAAGACGACGACGTTCAACGGCGTCCAGCATCCGTCCATTGTTCTCTGGAGGAACCGTAACCCAAAAATCCTGCGTCGATTTTCGTACACTGACTTCAAATCTCGCATGGGATGAATATTACTTCCCACAATGCGGCCGCATTGTAGAGAGTGACATGGCTATTTCGATCGACATGAGTGGACAAACGCGAAATTCTACATAAAATGGCGCGAATATGTTGAATTACAACGAGGTGAAGCCAGGGGTTGCCGTGCTCGTCGAAGGCGAGCCGTACGTCTGCACGTGGAACAACATCATGCAGAAGCAGATGCGTCGACCAGTGAACCAGACGAAGCTGCGCCACCTCATCCGTGGCAACGTCATCGAATACTCCTTCCAGCAATCCAATAAGCTTCAGGAGGCCGAGATCGAGACAAAACCTGCAGTATTCATTTACGAAAGGAATGGCGAGTGGTGGTTCCATGATACGAAGGACAAATCGAAGCGTTTTTCCGGCGATGAAGAGAGGGTCGGAGAATCCGGCAAGTTTCTCAAACCGAATACAGAAATCGAGACTCTCTCATTCGACGGTAAACTCTTCCGCGTCAAGCTTCCCATCAAAGTCGATCTCAAAGTGAAAGAGGCGCCGCCGCATA
>CAYVHJ010000012.1:0-10131 GCA_964451235.1 uncultured Candidatus Saccharibacteria bacterium
CGATCACCATCACCGGACTTGCATCCTCGACCACGTACTTCTACACGGTACAGGCAGTGGATGCGAGCGGAAACTTGAGTGTGACGTGGCCTACGTGGTTCAGGACGAATCCCTAGCGACTTCGAACACAAATTCGAACACAAACTGCCGCGCAAACAGCGGCAGTTTTGTTTTGCATAGCTACACTTTGGTACCCTCTTCAGCGGTCTCTTCCTCACGGCGAATAACGATGAATGAGGGAATGGAGAAGAATTCGTACGGCTTCAGGATCCGACGATCAGCAAACGTGGCAGCGACGATCGCCGCAACACCACCGAGCGCGAGCGCGGCGCGTGGCGAGATGTGCTAGCCGACCGCGCCAATGATGGGCGCGCCGATCACGGTCGAGCCAAAGAGCGCCATGCTCCACAAACTCATCACTCGCCCGCGCATATGTGACGAGGAGGCGAGCTGTATCATCGTGTTGCCGGTCGAAGAAAGGCAGATGGAGAAGAATCCGGCGAACACCATCCCGACGACGGCGTATCCAAGCGAGGGCATGAGTGCGACGCCGACGATCGAGGTGCCGAAGAGAAACGCCCAGAGCACGAACTCGTGCACGCCGACTTCCTTGCGACTCGCCGAAAAGAGCCCGCCTGCGACCGATCCCACTCCCATTGCGGAGAGAAGCGCCGCATAATCAGCCGCGCCGCCAAGAAAGGTCACCTTGGCAAGTAGCGGGAGTGAAGTTTGGAATTCGTACGTGAATGTCCCGATGAGCGCCATCGCAACGAGTACGGTCAAGATGAGCGGTGTTGCGGCGACGTAACGGACACCTGCAAAGACATGCTCGACTTTTCGCTCTTCATGGAGCTCGCGATGGATCTCCTTCTCGCGCATGGCGGCAAGACAGGCGATCGAGGCAAGGTACGAGAGCGCGTTGCCAAAAAAACACAGCGCGATACCGGCAGTCGCTATCAAAACACCGGCAAACAAGGGGCCGATGGCCCGCGCGAGATTTGCACGCGCGGAGCCCAAGCCTACGGCATTCCGCAGATTCTCCGGCCCGACGATCTCGTGAATGAACGTTTGCCGCGCGGGCCTGTCGACGGAATCGGCCACCCCGAGCAGGAGCGCGACGAGAAAGACCATCCATATCTCGATGACACCCCAAAAAACGAGTGTGCCGAGGACGGCGGAAAGAACGAGCGCAATCCCCTGCGTTGCATAGAGAAGCTTTCTTTTATCGAACGTGTCGACGATCCCGCCGGCAAAGACACCGAGCGCGAGCATGGGCGCAAAGCGAAAGGCAAGCACAGTGCCGAGCTGGACACCCGAACCGGTGAGCTGCAGCACCAGCCAGCCGACGCCCACGACCTGCATCCATGTGCCGATGTCGGAAAGTCCCTGCCCGATAAAGTATAGACGGTAGTTCCGGACCTTCAACGACGAAAACGTATGCTCCCCGAATGTCCTGATCGCGTCCATGGCGCTACACTATCGCACAGAAATTCAAAAATAGCCGCTCGCACTGTGCTCGCATCTGCTCGGCGCGTCTGCGTGCTTCGCTCTGAAGTTGCCCCTTATCAACATCGTAATCCTTGTGCATCCATCCCCGATCTATCTCGATATGGTGATCGATCATTTCGGGTGTAAATTCATTGTGGAACAGCGTCCCATACGTTTTGTCGCCCCAGCGAAAGGCCTGATTGGTGCATACCGCTGATGTCGCAAGCAGGAAAGCTCCTTTCGGCAGATCGAATGCGTCGCCGTGGAGCTGCAACACTTTCATGGCGACAGTATACCCCGCCTTCCAAATGATAATAAAGTACGCCTAGGCGTGTGTTATTATAACCGTCATGAAAGTCGGCGAAAGCAAACGCGGCGACACGCTTTTGAAGATCCTCACGACGATTGGCAATGCGGCGATCGCATTTTCACGGCATCCTTCGCGCAACGCCGCGAGCGTCTACCGGATGGCACGAGACTTCCGAGAATTGCAGGACATCTCCGATCGAGAACTCCGCAGCATGTCTCGCTACATCATCGAGAATAAATATATAACGATCCACAAAGGCTCTGTCCGAAACACAATCGAGATCACCGAAAAGGGAAAGGCCCGTATCGCCCGCGGCGCGCTATTCGACCTGAAACCTCGACGCGCGAAGAAGTGGGATAGGAAATGGCGCATTGTCCTCTTTGACGTGCCGAACCACATGAAAAGTGCGCGCGATGCCTTTGCGGCAACGCTCAAGAATTTTGGATTTGAGCGCCTGCAAAAGTCTGTTTTCATTTGCCCTTATCCCTGCGAAGAAGAACTTGAGGCGGTCGCGGATTACTTTGATATCTCGGAGTGCGTCGACATCATCGTCGCGGAGCACATTTCACGCGAGAGTGAATTCAAAAAACTGTTCGATCTGAAATGATAATAATTCACGCCTAGGCGTGAATTATTATCATCATTGCTTTGACAAGTTGTTGAGTGGAACAAGAACTCCGAGGCGACTAGCTCTTGGAGGCAAGTCCGGGTGTGGCTTCGGAGACTATCCTGCCGTCGTCGAGGTGCACAATGCGCTCTGTCAGGTTTGCATACTGGTCTTCGTGCGTCACCATGATGATGGTCTGTCCTGCCTTATGGAGACCGGTAAAGATCTCCATGATGCGTCGGGAAGATTCATTGTCGAGGTTCGCGGTCGGTTCATCTGCGAAGAGAATTTTTGGCTCATGCGCGACCGCGCGCACGATTGCGACGCGTTGCTGCTCGCCGCCGGAGAGCTGGCTTGGAAGGTTTCCGGCGCGTTTGCCCAGATCCGCCCGATCGAGAGCTGCAAGCGCCTTCTCGTACGCCTCCGCCTTCGAGAGATCTTGCATAAGCAATGGCAACGCGACATTTTCGAGCGCCGTCAGCTCCGGCAGGAGCGCATAGTCCTGAAACACAAACCCGAACTTCGAGAGACGAAATTGCATTTTCTCTTTCGCACTCATCTCATGCGTGTCGTGCCCATCGATGACAATCTCACCGCTTGTCGGATCGTCGAGAAGGCTCATCTGATAGAGAAAGGTGGATTTGCCTGCGCCGGAGCGGCCCATGATGGCGACCCATTCGCCTTGTAATGCCGCAAAGTCGATTCCCTTCAAGACGGGTGTAAACACATCGCCGTTCTTGAATGTTTTTATCAGTTGTTTCGTTGTTACCATAATCTAATTCCTCCCGAGAATCGAATCGAGCGTATTACGACGAATGATCATCCATGCAGGAATGTAGCCGGCGATGATAGTCGAGACAACGAGGAGCCCGACGCGGAAGAATGTCTGCTCGTAGGGCGCAACGAGGATGCCGTCACTGAAAGGAAAGTCTATCGGGTGTGCCGCGAAGTACGGGACGAGAAATCCGTACACGATCGCAAGTCCTATGGCCGAACCGATGACCGCGTAAAAGATCGACTGAAAGACGTACGAGAACTCGATTGCTCTTCCATTCACACCGATACCCTTCAAGATGCCAATGTACTTGCGGCGCGTCAGAGCGTTCACAAAAATCACAATGAAAATGGTGACGGAGGCAACGACGAGTCCAATCGAGGAGAACATCGCGCCCAGCATTTTGAAGGTACTGATGACATCCTTGAATGCTTGCGGCTGTGCTTCCTCGAAGGTTTGCACTCTCGCATCCTCCCTTGCACCCCGAAGAGCCAAAGCATCTCGAATTTCTTCCGGAGTTGTATCTTCGTTAATCTTAATGGCGATCTCGTCAACATTTCCATCGTTTCTACCGATAATGCTTCTAAATTGCGTATCCACCATAAAAGCGCGAAGCGCTATCTCATCCACCTTACTTTTGAGAATACCCTTCACGGTGACTTCCCGTGTCACGTCTCCCACATGCAGGCGGATCTTCGCGCCAATGCCGACGGTATCCAAGGTCGCAAGTCCGGGCGTTTCAAACACGATGTACTGCTTCAAAAGATAGTTGCCGAGCACTATCTTGTCGTAGTCACCCGCCTCAAGAAATTCTCCCTCGATAATATCGTTTGAGATTCCGCTGATCCCGTCTTCTACTCCGGGATCTATGCCGACAATGAGGGCGTTTGCGACATCAGGCTTATCCGATTCCTTCCGTGTCTGGTAGCCAGCTTCGAGTCGCGATGGTTCAATGTATCGAGCAGTCACTCCCTCGACACCCGGTAGATCTTTGGCAAGCGCTATGAGGTTCCCGCTGTTCTCAATATAACTTTTGTCGCTCAAGGTCGAGATAATGACGTCGCTCGTGTATTCGGTGCGCACAGCATCGACAGCCCCCTGTAAAAGCCCGACGAGGATCCCCGAGATGACAACGAGGTTCAGAAACGTGAGCACCATCACAAAGACGATGAGCGACGTAGTCCAGAGCGACGCCCGCTTTAGTGCGCGCAGTGCGAGAAAGAATCCGATGCGAATGTTGAGAGGAATCATTGCGATGCAGTGAGTACCACGGTATCGCCTTCCGAAAGACCTGAAAGAATTTCGACGTAGCCGAGGTTCGAGACGGCGCCCGTCGTGACTTCGCGCTCGGCTTCCGTATCGCCTGCTTTTACAAGAACGTATTTCTTCCCATCGCGCTCAATCACGATGCCTTGCGGCACCGAGATAACATTCTCACGCTCGTCTGTCGTGATCACGACATTCGCAGTCATGCCGCTCTTCACGCGCTCATCCTGCACCCCGAACTGCAGAAACGTACGATACATCGAGACGCCATCGCGAATCGTTTCCGCCGGATCGATGGAAACAACGCGTGCGGTGAACACAACATCTGCGCCGTATGCATCAAGCGTCACGCCGGCCCTATCCCCGAGTTCGATAAGTGCGATATTTACCTCGGGAACAAAGCTCTCTATCTGGAACGTGCCGGAGGAGATCATGGAAACATCAGAGGCGTTCGTAGAAGCGATCGAGCCTACCTTGAGGTCCATCTTCGTGACGATGCCGCTGAACGGAGCACGAATGATCGTCTTCCCGAGTTGCGCGCGCGCGTTCTCGAGGTTGGCCTCGGCCGCCTTTACATCCGCTTCCTTCGCCTCGATGTCGCTTGCACGAGTACCGGCTTCCTTGAGCGTGAGATTTTTATTCGACGTCTCGAGGGCGGAGACGGCGTTCCGCTCGCCAGTTATCGCAGTGGTGAGTGCAGAGATCGCGGCGTTAACGGCAGAGCGCGCAGAGGCAATGTCGGTTTTGCGTCCGTCGATAACGGATTGCGTGGCGCTCCCCGTCGGCACGGCCTTGTTGAGTGCCGCGTTTGCATTCGTGAGAAGGGAGGAAACCTGCATGAGGTTTGCCTGTGCCTCCGATACAGCGCCGGGCAGCGCGACATCCGCCGCAAGTCTTTCCACGCTCCGCTGCCACGTCGCGAGTGTCGATTCGACGGTAAGACGTGCATTCTCGACGGTATTCTCAAGCTGCGCGTCGTTCACAATGAAATCAAGCTGCGGATCCGTGCGGGGATTGTCGATGAATTGGTCGAGTTTGTTGCGGATGGCGTCATCCGAGGTGGTGAAAGCGTTTTTCACGACCTCGACGAGTGAATTGCGTGCTTGCGCGAGCGCCACGTTATCACTCTCGACTTCCGAGCGAGCTAGATCTATTTCTTCCGCTCGCGTTCCCTCTTTAAGGAGCGCAAGCGATGCTTTCTCCCGCTCTAGCGCCGCTTGTTTTTGAGAAACGGTTGCCCGCAGATCGCCGTTTTCCAGCTCGGCAAGTATGGATCCCGCTCGAACAAAATTACCCACCTTCGCATAAACGCCGGAGACTCTGCCGCTTTGCGAAAAGCCGAGATCCACATCCTGTGCCGCGATGACCTTGCCCGATATGCTCACTTGCTGGATGAAGGGACCTTGAGCAATCGTCAAAAACTCCTCCGTGCCATTTCCGTTCTTTGATATAAGGAGCCATGCGCCGATGAGGACAATGACAATGCCCGCATAGAGGATCCACCGAGCTCGAAGGTGCGCGAGGGTATTCTGCATTTGCGGCAGCATACTCCGCGAGATACTCATCCGCAACAGACCTATCCATCTTGGGTACGTTGTCTCACGGGGCCTAGCAGAAGGAAGGAGCTCGAACCAGAACGTATGCAGGTACATCCGCCCGTGTATAATGATTCGAACTGTATGGCCGAAAGAGATGGCTCGCCGTTCGCAAACGTCGCACTTGAATTCGTGCGCGTGACAGAGGTGGGGGCAATCGCGGCCGCGCGTTGGATCGGAAGAGGAGACGCGAAGGCGGCCGATCAGGCGGCAGTCGACGCGATGCGCGAATACTTCAACACGATAGATTTCCGCGGCGAGATCGTCATCGGCGAAGGGGCAAAAGATGAGGCGGCCGAACTCTACATCGGTGAGAAACTAGGCCGTGGCTCCGGAGCACGCTTTGATATCGCGGTCGATCCCCTCGAGTGTACCGACTCCGTCGCATACGGCCGTTCGAACGCGCTTTCTGTCATCGCGACGGGACCGGAAGGCTCGCTCTACCGCGCCGCAGATTCCTACATGGAAAAGATCGCCGTGGGAGTGGATGCGGCATCCGTCATAAGTCTCGACTCGACACCTTCGGAAAACGTGAGGAAAGTCGCGGCGGCTCTCGGAAAGGAGATTCCGGAGGTGACTGTGGCGATCCTTGAGCGACCGCGTCACGAGCAGCTCATTGCCGAAGTGCGCGGGACCGGCGCGCGCGTGCAACTTTTTACCGACGGCGACATCGCAATGGCAATCGCCACGTGCAAAGGCGGCTCCGCCGTCGATATGCTCATGGGCATCGGCGGCAGTGCCGAAGCCGTTATCAGTGCAGCCGCAATGCGCTGCTTGGGAGGCGAGATACTCTGCCGCTGGAAGCCGAAGGACGAAAAGCACGTCGCGCGCCTCAACAAGGCGGGCATCACCGACTTCTCGACCATATTCCGCTCACACGACCTCGCGCGGGGCAAGGACTTGAGCTTCACGGCAACAGGCGTCATGAACGGGCCTCTCGTGAAGGGTGTTACGGTCGGGGCGGCATATACCAACACGCATTCTGTCGTCATGACGTCGAACCCGCGGACGATACGGTATATTAATACGCGACACCTTATGGAATAGTAGTCAGTTATTTATCAGTTGATAGTTATCAGATAAGTATCAGATATGGATATTGAGATTCTACAACGAACTGCAAAAGAGATGGTTACGCCTGGCAAAGGTATCATTGCCGCCGACGAGAGCTCGGGCACGTGCCAGAGACGCTTCGATGCCGTTGGAGTGGAATGTACGGAGGAAACGCGCCGCGCATATCGCACGATGATGTTCGAGACGCAAGGACTCGATCAGTATGTGAGCGGCGTCATTTTATATGACGAGACGATACGGCAAAAAGGAAGCGACGGCACTCCGGTGCCTGATATTCTTTCGAAGAAAGGAATTCTTGCCGGCATCAAAGTAGACGCGGGTGCAAAAGATCTCGCGCTCCATGCGGGAGAGAAAGTAACAGAGGGGCTCGACAGCCTTCGGGAGCGGCTCGCCGAATACAAGACCTTTGCCGCGAAGTTCGCGAAGTGGCGAGCGGTTATTACGATTGGCAATGGGATTCCGTCTGAAGCATGCGTCTTCGCAAACGCGCACGCGCTCGCTCGTTACGCGGCGCTCTGTCAGGAAGCAGATATCGTACCGATCGTCGAGCCGGAAGTATTGATAGACGGCGAACATACAATAGAGCAATGCTTCGAGACAACCGAAACGACGCTCGAAGAAGTTTTTGAAGAATTGGCTCACCAGGGTGTAGCGCCCGAGGGAACGATTTTGAAAGCGAGCATGGTGATCGCGGGAAAATATGCGCCCAAGCAATCGACAGTTGAGGAAGTGGCGGATCAGACGCTGCGCGTCTTAAACGCGACCGTGCCGAAAAATCTTGCGGGCGTCGTCTTCCTCTCCGGCGGCCAAAGCGACGAACAGGCAACGGCACACTTGAACGCGATGAACAAGGCAGGCAAACAACCGTGGCCTCTTTCATTCTCCTACTCCCGCGCCATCCAAAATCCCGTGCTCAAAAAATGGGCGGAGAATCCCAAAGAAAACGTCAAAGCCGCGCAGGACATCCTCCTCTTCCGCTCCAAGATGAACTCCCTCGCCGCGCAAGGAAAATATTCTGACGAGATGGAAAAAGAGCGTCCGTATTGAAGGTTAAACCTCGGGTAGACAGAAGCATATAGAGGTTGTGTTATACGACTCCAAACTTCTTGCCGACGAGAGTGAATTTCTCGACAGCTTTTTCAATGTCCTCTTTCGTGTGCGCGGCGGAAATCTGCACACGGATGCGCGCTTTGCCCTTCGGGACGACAGGATACGCGAAGCCGATGACGTAGATACCCTCCTCAAAAAGTGCTTTCGCCATATCCACCGCCTTCTTCTCGTCACCAAGCATGATAGGCGTGATCGGGTGCTGTGCATTAGAGACGATGAAACCGTTCTTCTTCATGAGTTCGCGAAAGAGTTTTGTGTTCTCCCAGAGCCGCTCTCGATATTCCGGATGTGATTTGAGATACTCGATGAGAAAGAGCGAAGCGCCAGTCACCGCAGTATCGAGCGAGTTGGAGAAAAGGTAAGTGCGCGAGCGGTTGCGCAGATACTCTGCCGCCTCTATGCGTGTCGCGGTAAAGGCGCCGCCCGCACCGCCGAGCGCTTTTCCAAATGTCCCCGTAATGAAATCTACGCGGCCGACGACACCGCAGTGCTCTGGCGTACCGCCTCCCGTCTTGCCCATCACGCCGTTTGCATGTGCATCGTCTACCATCACTAGCGCATTGTATGTGTCCATGTGCTTGAAGACCTGACGCTCGGATTTCGTGAGCCGCACCGCGTCGATGATAGAAGCATGGTTCAGTTCATCACTTATGATGGCATCTTGCTCGCCGAAGAATGTCTGGAAGAGCCCGAGATTTGCCATGAAGCACGAGCTGTAAAGCACCGCGTCTTCGGTGCCGACAAACGCTGCGACGGCTTTCTCCAAATCTTTGTGAACAGTCTGCGTTCCACAAATGAAGCGGACGGACGCGAGACCATATCCCCATTTTTTGACTGCCGCCTCCGAGACTTTCTCCATCAGCTCCGTCCCCGCAAGACCGAGATAGTTGTTCGCGCAAAAGTTGAGAACTTTTTTCCCCTTAACCGTAATTTCTCTCCCCTGCGGCGACTCCAGAACATGTTCTTCCTTGTACGTTCCATTCTCCCGCGCTGCATTGAGTTCAACCTCGAGTATTGGTTTCAAGGCATCGTACATATTACCCATTGATTTTGAACACAATTTTCGGATGCTCGTTCATCGATTCTTCGAATGACTCTGGCATAAATTTCTTGAAATCAACTATCGTGCCCTTGCCGCCTTTCAGGATAATGTTCCAAATCTTGTCTTGGATGCCATTGCTCTTGTCGGAAAGAACTCGCTGGGCGATCTGCCATGTGCCAAAGATCCGCCGGCCGATGATGCCATGGAGCGTAAGCCCGCGCACGATGACAGTGCGTGAGAAATTCGGGATCGTCATATTGCCGTCTTTGATACCAAACGCGATGACGTGGCCTCCGCGTCGCGTGCTGACGATGCAGTTGTTGAGAGAAGAAGACGGCCCTGCCATCTCCATCGCAATGTCAACGCCCTTGCCATAGGTAAGCTCCATCACTCGACTGACGGCTTCCTCATCCTGTTGCCAGTCGTCCTGCTTTTTTGTTTTCGGAATGAGAATTGTCTCGTGAGCTCCCAATTTTTTAGCCATTGCGAGATTCGCAGGATTTACGTCTATAGCAATAACTTTCGCCGCGCCAAAATTCCTTGCGAGAAGTATCGCGAACATGCCTATCGGTCCGCACCCGAAAATCGCGACGCGCTGCCCGCGGAAATCCACCGCGGTGCATGCGTGGACAGCGTTGCCGAACGGATCGTAGATCGCCGCGATCTCCGGCCGTACGCGCCGCACATCTACCGCCCAAAGATTTTTTGCCGGTATCTTCACGTATTCCGCAAAAATGCCGTCGATCGAAATGCCGAGAATGGCCTCGTTGAGACACACATGCGCTTCTCTGATACGGCATTGGTAACAACGCCCGCAGGTAACGTGTGAATCGCCCGAAACAAGCGCGCCTTTTTCGATTTTTA
>CAYVHJ010000013.1:0-9467 GCA_964451235.1 uncultured Candidatus Saccharibacteria bacterium
CGCGCGTGCTCGCGCGGCGCTCCCGCTCGGCGCCTCCGCGCCTCCGCGAAGACCCTCAAAAGCCACTGGCCGCTCGCTTTATCGGGAGAGTGAAAAAAAATGAAGTGCGAGCGCTACCGGAAAGGAGAAGTTGGAAAAATAGACATAACCCGCTAGAATCCGAGGATTATGTCGAACAACCCGTGGCAGCAAGCGCTTGCAGAGCTTGAGAAAGCGGCATCACACATAAAGGTATCGCAAGCGCTTCTGGAGCGGCTCAAAACACCCGATCGGGTTATCGAAGTTTCACCTCCGGTGGTGATGGACGACGGTCGCACGCAAGTTTTCCACGGGTACCGCGTGCAGCACAACAACATGCGCGGACCCTACAAGGGCGGCCTTCGATATCATCCAAAGGTCAACATGGACGAAGTCAAGGCGCTCTCTTTCTGGATGACGATGAAAAACGCGATCGTCGACGTTCCCTTCGGCGGCGGAAAGGGCGGCATCACGGTTGACCCGAAAATGCTCTCGGAGGGGGAGCTCGAGCGGCTCACACGTGCGTTTACGCGCGAGATTGCCCCCTACATCGGTCCCGAGCTCGATGTGCCCGCGCCGGACGTGAACACGAACGCGAAGATCATGGCATGGATGCGCGATGAATATGCAAGGGCGACTGGCAAAGACGCGCCCGCTGTCGTCACGGGAAAGCCTATCGAGAAAGGCGGCTCGGAAGGCCGCATCGAGGCAACAGGCTTGGGCGGTTTTTATGTGCTTGCAGAGATAATGAAACAAACAGGACGACGCAAAAGCGGTGCATCCGTCGCGATACAGGGTTTTGGCAACGTAGGCAAATACCTTGCGAACTATTTAAAAGACGCGGGTTTCTCGATCGTCGCACTCTCGGATTCGAAAGGCGGCATATACGTCAAGAGCGGCATCCCTGATTTGAAGACGGTTGCAGAGTGCAAGGAGAAGAGTGGAAAGCTCGCGGGATGCTATTGCGTGGGAAGTGTCTGCGATCTCTCTAACATGGAAGTCTTGGGCGGCCGAGACATTACGTCTCTTGAAGCACTCACGCTTCCCGTGGACATTGCGGTGCCCGCAGCACTCGAAAACGCCATTACGAAAGAAAATGCCGCGGATGTGCAAGCGAGCATCGTTCTCGAAATGGCCAATGGCCCGACGACGCGTGAGGCCGACGAGATACTCAAGAAAAAACATGCACTCGTGATTCCGGATGTACTAGCGAATTCAGGCGGGGTGGCGGTCTCCTACTACGAGTGGTACCAGAACATGCATGGAGAAACGTGGGAAAAAGATACCGTCTTCCAGAAACTCAAAGAAAAAATGGAAGACGCAAGCCGCGCGGTCTATGCCGCTTCGAAGGAATACGGTGTAACGCTTCGTGATGCGGCATATATCGTCGCACTGAAGCGTCTTGCCGGAGTCGCGTAGTTTTTTGTCGACCTTGTTTATCGTGTGCGGCCGCACAAGATAAACAAGTTCGCGATTCTCGCTAACGGTGGTACGATGCGGGTTCCTTTATGGAAAAGTTTATCCGGAAAATTGCGAAAGAAGCCGGAGAGGCAGTCTTGAAAAAGTTCGGCAAGACCGGCGTTCATTACACTAAATCAGACCGCGTATGGGATGTCGTGACCAAGGCTGATCTGCTATCGGAGAGGATAATAATGTCGGCGATACAAAAAAGGTATCCCGATCACGGCATCATTTCTGAGGAGAGCGGACGCGTACGGGAAGGTGCCGAATATGTTTGGGTCATTGATCCGATAGACGGTACCCTCAACTACGCTCGAAATGTCCCGCTGTTTGGCGTGATGATCGGGCTTGTACATAACGGCGAGGTGATTTTGTCAGCCATCGATCTTCCCGCCACGAAGGAACTATTTTTTGCAAAGGCGGGAAGTGGCGCATACGTGAACGGCAAGCGCATACATTGTTCAACAGTCCGGGATTTGAAAAAGACGGTTGGTGTCGGCTCATCGAGCCTGCATGCACGCAATGCACAATTTATGAAAAATCTCTTGAGTGCGATGCGTGGAAGCAGCGCGATGGTCGGTTCGTTCATCAGCATTGCCTCCAACGCCTGCTATACGGCCAGCGGCCGTCGGGATTGGATGACATCGCTCTCGGGGAGCATTTGGGACTATGTTCCGGTTTACCTTATCCTGAAGGAGGCGGGTTGCAGGGTGACGGACGCAAATGGCAGACCGTGGAAGTTTGGCATGCTCGAAATGGTCGCGGCAAACCCTATTTTGCACAAGCAACTCATCAAATTGACCAAGGGCGTGTAAAGGCGGATACTGACGCCGTGAATAACCGGAAGACATGGCACGATTTGTATGATGCGGAGCGCACGGCAGGAGAGCGCATTGCCGACAAAATTGCGGCGTTCGTCGGTTCGTGGCCGTTTGTGTATATTCACGTAGTTTGGTTCGGCTTTTGGCTACTGTACCCGATAGAACCGTTTCCATACGGCCTCCTCGCCGTGATCGTCTCGCTCGAAGCGATCATGCTTTCAACCGTCCTCATTATGTCGCAAAATCGCGAGGCGCGTCGCGACAGGCGCCGTGCGGAGGCAGACTACGAGACCGACGTTGGAGCAAAGAAAGAGATTGAAGAGGTCCGCGAGCTGCTCGCTCGCATCGATAGGGAAAAGCTGGATAAAATTCTTGCAATGTTAAAATCTTCCAACTAGCTCGACCTCCTAATCTTGTGCTACCATCTGGCATGGCAAAGGCAGAGTTTGATGCACAAAAATTATTGGCCAAGCGGGTTCTCCGGATCGGTGGTTCCGCCATCCGGAAGATGATGACGACCGGGCACAAGGTGCAAGGCGCTATCTCGCTTGCGCAGGGAATACCGGATACGAAAACGCCGCTCTATATCCGCGAAGGCATCACGGAACTCCTCAAAGAAAACGACAAAATAGGGAAATACTCGCTCGGGCCGGGGTTGCCGGAGCTCCGGCAGATCGTCGCGGATATGGTTTCAAAAAAAGGCGGCTTCACGGTCGACCCCGACAAACACGTGTGCATAACAGCAGGTGCGATAGAGGCGCTCGCGATTACGATTTCCTCGATTGTCGAGGAAGGTGATGAGGTCATTCTCTTCGATCCCGGCTACCCGTCCTACATTCCACAGGTGATGTTTGCGGGAGGAACGCCGGTGCTTGTTCCGTTGCAAGCCAACAACGAATGGAAAATAGATGTCGAAAAACTGCGCACAGCCGTGACGCCGAAGACGAAGGCACTTATCGTCTGCAACCCTTCGAATCCAACCGGCATGGTGATGGGGAAGGAGGAACTCGATGCAATCGCCGCGCTCGCCGCCGAACACGATTTCTTCGTCATCGCAGATCTCACGTACGAATTCCTAGTCTACGACAACGGGACTATTCCCTCGCTCATTACCTATCCCGAAATCCGCGACCGGCTGATTGTCTGCTATTCCTTCTCGAAGGAATTTTCGATGACGGGCTGGCGACTGGGCTATCTGTATGCTCCCGAAAAGGTGATCGAGCAAGCACTCAAGGTGCATGATGAGTTTCTGCTCTGCGCGCCGACTCCTTCGCAGTATGCGGCGCTGGTCGCACTTACAAAAAAGCCGCAACGGGATCCCGAAGGTGCGCACGCAGAAATGACCGCAAAGCGCGACCTTATCTGTGAGCGTCTGAATCGGTTGAGCGATCTCTTTTCATACACGAAGCCCCGCGGCGCCTACTACATCTTGGCACGGTACAAAAAACCCGGCATTGATTCATGGGAATTCGCGATGCGCATGTTGAACGAGGCTAAAGTTATCGTCATTCCGGGTATCGCCTGCGGCTCGCAAGGCGAAGGACACGTGCGCTTCTCCTACGGCGCGTCAAAGGAAAAGCTCAATGAAGCATTCGACAGGATCGAAAAGTGGAGCAAGACTCTGTAGGATCGCAAGAAGAGCAATCGTGAATAACTCAATCCGCAATGCTATAGTTTTACCATGAGTTCGCTTTACAAAGTCGTCGTGTATGTTCCGGTCTCTGATGCAGACAAGATACGGAAAGCGATAGGCGGCGCAGGGGGCGGAAAAATCGGCGCATATTCATACTGTAGTTTCTCAAGTCGCGGTACAGGCAGATTTACTCCGTCAGAACATGCAAAACCTGCAATCGGTGAAATAGGAAAGTCGCAGGAGGTGGAGGAGGAGCGCATTGAGTTCGTGTGCGAGACGCACTGTCTCGACGAAGTTATCGCCGCCATCCGAAAGGCGCATCCCTATGAGGAGCCCGCGATAGAGGCGTGGCGCGTTGAGAAGCGTTGAGTTGCTACGTGCGGAGAACACGTTGGCGAGAAGGATTCTTCAGGCTATGTTATTCTCTTATTCGTACGAATGAGCGAATAAAAAATTGGTGGATTGATTTATTCTCCTTCACCGAATACCTCGTAGCTTGCTGCGAGGGTGAAGGCGAGGAGAACCCTGCGAAGTCTTGGCGAAGCAGGGTGACAGGCTTCGGAAAATTCCGCAGATACTCCGCAGCTTTGCTGTGGAGAGCTTCATAGTGGTCTATAAAATATGATGATATGTTTTAGTAATGCGTGAGCCAATGCGTGTTTTTAGCCCAGCAGATCCGGGCGGTTCCAAGGTGGAAAAGACAGAAGCTGCACTTCCTTTACATGCTCGACTCGACGAAATCCTTGCAACCCAAATTTCACCCGAAAATGTAAATACATATCTTGACGACGCTTTGAATCGAGTTGTAGCACTTGTTCAAGACGCGGCCACACAGTATCGCTCTGAACATCCTGATATTACCCTTGTAGGAAAGGAACTCGAAGATTCGGCGTTCAGGGAGTTTGATTTAAAAGCCATAGATGAAATTTTGCCACATATCCAGAAGAAAAAAGATGAAATGGATGAAATTCGTGGGTGGATGAAAACTCACATCCAATACATTCCAGGCATGATCGTGCCGCCGGAAGGGCCAGGGCCCCGCGCGCCAGCTGGCGGAGGTGGCTTGGAGAAGCCTGGTGTCAAAAACCGTCTGCAAACACTTCTCTACATTCTCAAAACGGACGGACTGGACTTGGAAAGTATCGCACTCACCGAAGGGAGTGTGCGGGAGAACATGTGGCGGCGTGAAAGTTACATCGACGTGTCCGTCCCTTCCCTTAAGCGTATTGTGCTGGTCTGTGACGAAGAGAATAATGCAAGCTACTTCTTCGATACGGATAAGCTCAACGAGATTGCGGCCCAGGGAGGGAATCCGCTCGTGCTCACTATGACAAAACCGGAACTCAGGGAGCTTATCAAAACATATCCTGGGATTGGTTATCCTCTTGTCTATACGCACAAGTGGATAGAGAATGTGCGCGCGCTACTTTATGATCCGATACCTGTTCAAGACGAGGAGAGATCTCCCATCGCAGCTGGAGAACATCGTGTTTCAACAGCCGAGCTTGACCCATGGCGTGGATTCTGGACTGACCAAGGGACTGGATGGCACTATAGCACCGTCCGACTTCTTGCGAGGAAATTGTCCGAATGTTTTGAAAAAGAAATCACGCAAACCGCAGTTGCGAGTGCAATTAATAAATTTAAATGCTCGTTCAAGACTGTTATTGAAGCGAATGGTAAGACCATACCCAGCCATGCATTTGAGGAACTATTTGACAAAGGTCAAAAATTCTTTCTGCGCCCGCAGGCGGCATCAAAAGATAATCCAGAGACCAATGACTGGAAAGGTTTTATTCTCGAAGAAGGCATACACTTTGGTCCAAAGGCAATGATATACTCCAGACTAGGAGTGGCTGAAGGAGCGGTAAATTCTCGAGTGGATTGGAAGATTGTGCGGGTCAAAGATATCCGAAGTTCACGAGGACAAGAATGCGATGGATTTGCATGCGAGGATATTGTTAGTCAGCCGAAGATGAAGGAGTTACTTGCGCTGCCTCGTGTTGAGAGTGAAGGGGAATGGAAGGGCTTCTATTTTTTTGATGACGTACGGAAGCACTTTGGAAGTGTTACCGCCATTGGTACCAAGATAAAGAGAGACTTCGGTGTGACCATGAGTCTTGGGGATACTTCCCTACTCACGAGAGATATCCTTCCACCACTTTCTGAATTTACTCGAGACGTGCGCAGCAAAACTGGGAAAAGGACCGGCTACCCTTATGAAGATATTATCGCTGCCACAAGTGACTATCTAAGAACAAAAAAAGAGTCGCAGGAGCGTGGCGAACTCTTCATGCGGAACGATGAGTTGTGGGGCCATCTTGCGGCGATTGCAGCTCATCTGCATCTCCTGCATCCAACCACTTTGCATACTCGCGTCAACAGATATTTAAAACTTGGTGGAACGCTCGAACACGTAGAGTTTATAGCACACTCAGGAGAGACGGCTGCCTATCGTGTCTCCGATATTGAGCCACTTGCAGAAGGGTTAAAGCGAATAAGTTAAGGTTTTGCTGAGGGACAGGGTGAAGAAAATATTTAGAGTACTTGTGAACGGTGTCAGGTAGTCACATTGTCAAAACCAGTCACTTTTTTCTGCTATAATCCATCCTTCTATGGAGAGCCTCCAAGAAAAATGCGCGGTCTTCGGGATCTATGGCAAGGGCCTCGATGTGGCGCGCCTCTCCTTCTTTGGACTCTTCGCACTCCAACACCGAGGACAGGAATCCTCCGGCATCGCAACCTCAAACGGCGACACGATCACGGTGCACAAGGGCATGGGGCTCGTCTCGCAGGTTTTTAATGATGAGATTTTAAAAGGTCTTACAGGTCGCATCGCTGTGGGCCATAATCGGTATTCGACGACCGGTGGCTCGAAGGTGAAGCACGCGCAGCCCATGCTTGCTGCCGGATCTTCTACGATTCAAAAAGTATTGTACGAGGACCCTCATCCGAGCCTCAACGATTCCGTTTCGCTCGCTTCAGGACCGGATGATGGCGCAATCGCACTCGTGCACAACGGCAATCTTCCCACCACGAAGGAGCTTGAAGGCTTCTTGCGAGGAAAGGGCATCGATCCATCGGAGTTCTCCGATTCGCGAATGATGGTGGAGGCGATCGCGGCCCGCATGCGCGAGGGCGTAGATCTGCCGACGGCCATCAAAGATATCCATTCGCTCTTCACCGGCGCGTTCTCGATCCTCGTCATGTCGCAGGAGAAGCTCATTGCAGCGCGCGATCAATGCGGCATACGCCCGCTCGCCCTCGCACGCCTCAATGGCGGCTACGTCATCGCATCGGAGACATGCGCTTTCGCGCCGATAGGTGCCTCGTTCGAGCGCGAGATTAATCCGGGAGAGATGCTTGTTATCGATGAAGAGGGGATACGCAGCGAGCAATTAGTGCCGCCGAATCCCAAACTCGACATTTTTGAGTTCGTCTATTTTGCGCGTCCCGATAGTCAGATGCTCGGGAAATCAGTCTACGAAATGCGAAAACAGTGTGGCATGCAGCTCGCAAAGGAATACCCGATCGAAGCAGATGTGGTTATTCCCGTTCCCGAAACCGCAATTCCTGCAAGCATTGGGTACTCACAGTCGACGGGCATTGCAATGGAAGCGGGCCTCACGAAAAACCGCTACATTCACCGGACGTTTATCACGCCCGAACAACATGTGCGCGAGCAGGGAGTGAAGGCGAAGCTCACACCCATCCCTGAAGTCATTCGAGGTAAACGTGTTGTCGTGATGGACGATTCCATCGTGCGTGGGACGACCTCGCGGCAGATCGTTGCAATGCTCTTCGAAGCAGGCGCGAAAGAAGTACATTTTTTGGTTTCTAGTCCGCCGGTCAAATTTCCCGATTTTTATGGCATCGACACGCCCAAGCAAACCGATCTCATCGCTGCGACCAAGTCGGTCGAACAGATCCGACAATATCTCGGCGCAACATCCCTTCGTTTTCTCTCCTACGATGGCATGATCAAGGCCACGGGAATTTCCGAGGATCATTTCTCAACCTCCGCTTTCACCGGTATCTACCCAATCGACATCCGCGAACGCGCAAAGGAGATCGACTTCAATCGCTAGACGTGATGCCCTCCTTCCTGTAGTCTGTCGCAATGAGTTACAGGCCGAGTGATACAATTCTCAGAAAGTATGCCAACGTGCTCGTGAATTTCGCGCTCGGCGGCGGAAAGGGGATCAAGAAGGGTGACGTGGTTCGTGTTTCCGCATCGGAGAGCGCAAAGCCGCTCTACATTGCCGTGTGCAACGCGGTTGTGGACGCGGGAGGACATGTGCTATCGCACTACGGCCCCGACGATGAGCACGGCGACAAGCGGCGCAATATCAGCATGAATCGCTATTTCTACGAGTACGCAAACGATGAGCAGATCAAATTTTTTCCCGAGAAATATCTAAAAGGGCTCGTCGAGCAGATGGATCACTCCGTCTTTTTGCTCGCCGAGAAAGATCCGCACGCGCTCAAAGGCGTTGATTCGAAGAAAATCATGGCACGCGGAGTCGCCCTGAAACCTTTCATGGATTGGCGGCACAAAAAAGAATGGGCGGGAAAATTCACATGGACAATCGCGCTCTACGGCACTGCAGCTATGGCTCGCGAGGCGGGTCTTTCGGAAAAAGCATACTGGAATCAGATTATCAAAGCGTGCTTTCTCGACGAGAAAAATCCGATTGCGAAGTGGAAGGCCGTCTATCGTGACATTGAGAAGTATCGCTCGCGACTCAACAAGCTCTCGCCAAAAATAGACACATTGCACGCAAAGGGCCCCGACATGGACATGTGGTACACGCTAGGGCGACAGCGCGCGTGGCACGCCGGATCGGGCCGTAACATTCCGAGCTTCGAGATCTTTACCTCGCCGGATTGGCGCGGAACGAACGGCTGGATTCGTATCAATCAGCCGCTTTATCGCTATAGCAACAAAATCACGGGCATCCAGCTGTGGTTCAAAAATGGCCGCGTGGTCAAGTCCAAAGCGAAATCGAACGAGAAGCTCCTGAAGGAAATGATCGCAACGAAAGGCGCAGACAAAATAGGCGAGTACTCGCTCACCGACAAGCGCCATTCGCGCATCACGAAATTCATGGCAGAAACCCTTTTCGACGAGAACATCGGCGGCCCGTACGGCAACTCGCACATCGCGCTTGGCATGAGCTACCGCGACACGTACGCGGGCGACGTTTCGAAGCTCACCGACAAGGAGGCGAAACGTCTTGGCTTTAACGACTCCTCGGTGCACACTGACGTCATTTCGACTACGCGCCGCACGGTTACCGCGTATCTCAAAGACGGCTCCAAAAAGGTCATCTACAAAGACGGAAAGTTTGTGTTGTAAGATACCCCCGTGAAGACTGTTGTCCAACGAGGCTTGCTTATCTGTCGCGGTCGGACAAGATAAGCAAGTACTAGCCATCCACACCGTAGGGCCCGCCTCTGTGATAGACTGCTGGCCTGTGTGGCTATCTATTCCGACTGGTCTGTTGAAGTTTGCGATCGGCTGGACGGCCGTG
>CAYVHJ010000014.1:0-1550 GCA_964451235.1 uncultured Candidatus Saccharibacteria bacterium
CCGTCGATCTGGATGTTGTTGCGAGCCATCACGGCGGTAAGGTTGGTAAGACGATACTTTGCCGCAAACATCGCTCCCTCCCATGTGTTCCCTTCCTCCTGCTCGCCGTCGGACATAAGACAAAAGACGCGGAATGTCTTTCCATCCATGCGCGCGGCAAGTGCGTAGCCAGATGCTTGTGAAAGGCCGCTCCCGAGAGGGCCCGATGTCGTCTCAACGCCGGGGAGCATGTCGCGCTCGGGATGCCCTTGAAGCCGCGAGCCGAATTTCCGCAAGGTCATGCACTCTTCGAGCGGGAAGTATCCCGCGTGCGCCATTGCCGCGTAGCGCACCGGCGTAATGTGGCCGTTCGAGAGAATCAGCCGATCCCGCTCCTCCCAATCAGGACTTTTCGGGTCGTGTTTCAGGATATGGAAGTAGAGCGCAGCGAAAATATCGGCCATGCCCAATGGCCCTGCCGTGTGTCCCGATTTTGCTTCGGCAAGCATCTCGATAACGGTCTTCCGGATTGCGAACGCTTTCTCCTCGATATGTTTTACTTCAGCATCCGTAATCGTCATAGTGCATCAGGCTGCAATGCTTATCAGGTTGAGTCCCGTCTCGTCGTCCGGAAGCCGTATCAAAGGCTGCGTCACTTCCCAGAGACAGACCTCGAGCGTAAGCGCGACGGTCGCCGCGCGGAGATGCCCACCGATGCATTCAAGTGATTCGTCGCAGCGCGAAAGGACAGCGTGCGCGTGCACGACAGGTTCCTCGTTCTCCATCTCCGAGATGTTCCCGTCCATACTTGCAACTTCGAAGGGACCTGCCTCGCTCCGAAAAACGTACTCGCGGCTCTCGAGATCATAGTAGCCCATTTCGATATTCTCCAAAGTTCCGATTGCCTGAAACTGCCCCCAGTGCACCTCATTCGCTTCGCAGAAACGCGATAAGGTCGGAATGAAATCCTCACCGCGCGCAAACACAAGAAAGAAGCCGTTGTGTATCTGCACCGCTTGCATTGGAGATATTATAGCAGCGATTCATACGCCTTTCTGACGATTCGCGTGGGCACTGGATGCGCGTACTGTCCGCCTTTCACGCATACCGAACCTATCGACCGGAGAAGCACGTAGTGCGGGATGCCTCGTCGCGTCTTCTTGTCGCCTTTTATCACCCCTAGCACCTTTGTGACAGGATACTTTTTAAGGCCGGAGGGTTTAATGCCAAAACGCGCGAGATATCTGTCGATCGCGACGCGGTCGCGCGCTGGAAGTATACCGAGAAGTTCGGACACTCTCGCCTCGACCAACATGCCATACCCAACGGCAAATCCGTGCGGCGTCTGGTACCCCGAGAGAAGTTCTATCGCATGCCCGACCGTGTGTCCGAAGTTCAGTATCTTCCGCTCGTTCTCCTCGCGCTCATCGCGCGCGACGATGCCCGCCTTGAACCTGATTGACCGTACGACGATCTCCTGCAGCGCCTCTGGAGATGAAAGCGGCTCATTGAGGTTGAGAGCATCGATCACATGAAGCGCGTCCCTGTCCGATGTAAAAAAAGATTTTAAC